>JAFDET010000286.1 GCA_019310195.1 Deltaproteobacteria bacterium | reverse complement strand
GCCTGCTCACCGTACGCGGGCACCCGGGCGTCTCCGGGATCACCAGCATCCAGCCCGATGGGAATGCCTTGAAGCGACCCTTCCTGTTGTCGGTGCAGGACGGCCAGATCGTGTCCCTGGACTGATCCCACCTGTCTCAAGTTGCCGGCGATTCGCGTCGAAGAATCGACACGGTGACTGACCCTACTTCGCGTTTCGAGATTCCCGAAGAGCTTCCTGTGCTCCCGCTCCGGGAGCTGGTCGTCTTTCCCTACATGGTCCTGCCGATCTTTGTCGCCCGCGAGCGATCCATCGCGGCGGTCGAGGACGCGCTGGCCGGCGATCGGCTGCTGCTGCTGGTGACCCAGCGCGACGGCAGTCTGGAAGAGCCGTCGCCCGACGATCTGCATGCGGTGGGCACCGTGGCCATGGTGATGCGCATTCTGCGCCTGCCGGACGGCCGCGTGAAGACCCTGGTGCAGGGATTGGCGCGCGCCCGAGTGGATCGATTCCAGGAGCAGGACCCGGCCCTGTGGGTCCGGGCCACCCCGGTTCCCGCGGACGTTCAGGCGGAGTGGTCGGTCGAGGCCGAGGCGCTGGTGCGCACGGTGCGCGCTCGCGTCGAAGAGCTGCTTCCGCTGAAGAATCTCCCGCCCGAGGTGCTGTCGGTCACCGCCGACGTGCAGGAGCCCGGGCGGCTGGCGGACCTGGTGGCGTCCAACGTTCCGCTGCGCGTGGAGGAGTCCCAGGAGATCCTCGAGGTGGTGGATCCCCTGGTGCGGTTGCGACGGGTCGACGCCTTCCTGCGTCGCGAGCTGGAGGTCACCTCGGTCCAGGCCGAGATCCAGTCCATCGCCCGCGAGGAGATGTCCCGCGGCCAGCGCGAGCACTTCCTGCGCGAGCAGCTGCGCGCGATCCAGCTGGAGCTGGGCGAGGGCGACGGCCGCGTCGAGGAGATCGAGGAGTACCGCCAGAAGATCGAGGAAGCCGGCATGCCCGAGGAGTCGCTGGACGAGGCCCAGCGGCAGCTCCGGCGTCTGGAACGCATGCACCCCGACGGCGCCGAGGCGCAGGTGGTGCGGATCTACCTGGACTGGCTCGTGGACATGCCGTGGTCGCGGGGCTCCACCGAGCCGCTGGACCTGGTGCGGGCGCGCGAGATCCTGGACGAGGACCACAGTCACCTGAGCAGCGTCAAGGAGCGGATCCTCGAGCTGCTGGCCGTCTACAAGCTGCGACGCGACGCGCGCGGTCCGATCCTCTGCTTCTCCGGGCCGCCGGGTGTGGGCAAGACCTCGCTCGGCCGCTCGATCGCGCGGGCCATGGGCCGTGAGTTCGTGCGCCTCTCCCTGGGCGGGATCCGCGACGAGGCTGAGATCCGCGGTCACCGGCGCACCTACGTAGGCGCGCTTCCCGGCCGTATCCTGCAGGGAATCAAGCAGGCGGGCACCAACAACCCGGTCTTCATGCTCGACGAGGTGGACAAGCTCGGCGCGGACTTCCGCGGCGACCCGGCAGCCGCGCTGCTGGAGGTGCTGGACCCGGAGCAGAATGCACGCTTCAGCGACCACTACCTGAACCTGCCCTTCGACCTGTCGCGGGTGCTCTTCATCGCTACGGCGAACCAACTCGATCCCATTCCGGCGCCGCTGCGCGACCGCATGGAGATCATCCAGCTCTCCGGCTATACGCCCGAGGAGAAGCTCGAGATCGCCCAGCGGCACCTGCTACCCCGGCAGACGGAGGCCCACGGCCTTCCCGAGGATCGCCTGCGGATCTCGGAGGCGGCGCTCATGCGTCTGGCGTGCGAGTACACTCAGGAGGCCGGCGTCCGGAACCTGGAGCGGAAGCTGGCGGCGGTGTGCCGCAAGGTGGCCCGGCGCGCCGCCGAGGGCGACGAACGGCCCGTGTCCGTGTCGCACAACCGGCTCGGCAAGCTGCTGGGGCCGGCGCCCGTGCGACCCGATCCGCCGGCCGCCGGTGGCCAGGTGGGCGTGACCAACGGTCTGGCCTGGACCGAGTCCGGCGGCGAGGTGCTGGGCGTCGAGGCGACCCTCACCCGGGGGCGGGGCCTGGTGTTGACCGGCCAGCTGGGCGACGTGATGAAGGAGTCCGCCCACGCGGCCCTCTCGTTCGTGCGCTGGCGCTCCTGGTTCGCAACCAGGTGCACGTGCACGTCCCCGCCGGAGCCATCCCCAAGGACGGTCCGTCGGCGGGCATTGCCCTGGCCACGGCCCTGGCGTCACTGGCGAGCGGTATTTCGGTGCAGGGCGACGTGGCCATGACGGGCGAGGTGACGCTGCGCGGGCGCGTGCTGCCGGTGGGCGGCGTGCGCGAGAAGGCGCTGGCGGCGCTGCGCGCCGGCATCTCCCGCGTGATCCTTCCCGAGGCCAACCTCCAGGATCTGGAGGAGATCCCCCGCGAGCTGCGGCGCAAGATCCGCTTCATCGGCGTCTCGCATATGGACCAGGTGCTCGAGGCGGCGCTGGAGGAGACCCCGAGCCCCCGCACCACGCCGCGCAAGCTGCGTCGCGCGACGGCGCAGACCGCGCCCAAGGTCCCCCGCACCGCCAGCTGACCCTGCACCCAGTGCCACTCCTGCGTTCAGGGACTGCGTTCAGGGACGTTCCTGCGTAACTGCACGCAGTACCACTCCTGGCGGGTAGGACTGACCCCCAATGCAGTTATGCAGGAACGTCCCTGAACGCAGGAGTGGCACTGGGTGCAGTTATGCAGGAACGTCCCCCAATGCCGCGCAGGCTGGGGGACATCGGCGAGTTTGGGGTGATTGCGCGGATCGAGCGCATCGCCGAGCGGGTTCAGGGGCGCTCGGTCGAGCTCGGCATCGGCGACGATGCCGCCGTGCTGCGGCCTCCCCCGGGCGAGCGCCTGCTGGTGAGCACCGATGCGCTGGTGGAGAATGTGCACTTCCGCTGGGCGACCCAGGCGCCGGTCACGGTGGGGCGCCGCGCCCTGGCGGCCAACCTCTCGGACCTGGCCGCGATGGGAGGGCGACCGCTGGGCTTCGTGCTGGCCCTGGCCGCCCCGCCTTCCTTGCCGGTGGCAACGCTGGACGGCGTAGCCCGGGGCCTCACCGCCGAAGCTCGTCGTTACGCCTGCCCGCTGGTGGGCGGAAACGTCACCCGCGCGCAGCGCACCTCCTTGACGCTCACGGTGCTGGGCGCGGCCCGGCCCGGCCGCATCCTGACCCGCTCCGGCACCCGGGTCGGCGACCGCATCCTGGTGACCGGCAGCCTCGGCGCCGTCGCCCTGGAGGTGGCCCGGGGCGGGCGGGTGCGGCGGGTGCCCCGGCCCCGGATCGAGGCAGGGCGCGCTCTGGCCCGGCTTCCGAAGGTCGGCGGGTGCATCGACGTCTCCGACGGCCTGGAGGCCGATCTGGGCCACCTGTTGGCCGCAGGCAGCGGGGGGCCGCTGGCAGCCGAGCTGGAGCAGGCCCGGATTCCCGTCCCCAGGGGGTTCAAGGCGGCCTGCCGGCGCGCTGGGCTGGACCCCGAGCGCTTGGCCCTCCAGGGTGGCGAGGACTACGAGCTGCTCTTCACGCTTCGCCCTGCGGCTCCCGCGGCCCGGGAGCTGACCCGGCGCCTGGGCGTTCCGGTGACAGAGATCGGCCGGGTGACGCGGCGGCAGCGCGGCCGGCAGGCTTCTGCGGCCCCCGGCTGGCGGCACTTCTGAGGCTTTGACCGGAGCCCCAGACGCCCGGAATTCCTGGGTAAATTCGTCAAGATGGGCAGATTGGCTGCCGATGAGCCCGGGGTGCGTCTGTCGCTCACGTACAAGTTCGTGCTGGGCTCCACCTGCCTGGCCGCCGCCGCCATCGGCTTCCCGGGCCTGGTGCGTGCCTTCGGAATCCCCGTGGCGCCGTGGGTTTCGTTCTTTGCCGCGCTGGGGCTGGGCGGCGTGATGGGCTTCTTCCTGTCGCATGAGCTGACCGGCAACTTCCAGTCGCTGCGCAGCGCCACCGATCGCATCTCCGGCGGCGACCTGACTGCACGCGTCGACGTGCGTTCGGGTCGCTTCGAGGACGAGACTCACGACCTGGCGCGCAGCATCCAGGCCATGGCCGCGCGCCTGCGCGAGCTGGTGGGCCACGTGCAGACCACCGCGGATCGCGCCTCCTCGGCCGCCCAGGACCTGGCCCGTTCCGCGCAAGAGCTCTCGTCCAACAACGAGGGGATCTCCAGCACGGTGTCCGGCCTGGCGAGCAGCGTGTCCCAGGAGCAGGAGATGCTCCAGGAGGCGAGCGGCCTGATCGGCGAGATCGCCCGGGCCATCGAAGAGAACGCGTCTCGGGCGCGCGAGGCGTTCGGCTTTGCGGCCGAGGCCAACCAGAAGGCGAACACGGGCGTCAACGTCTCGCGGCTGGCGCTGGAGAAGATGCGGAGCGTGTTCGAGCGGGTCGAGCAGTCGGGCGCCAAGATCTTCGCGCTGGAAGAGAAGACCGGCCAGGTGCACCAGATCCTGGAGATCATCACCGGCGTCGCCCAGCGCACGAACCTGCTCTCGCTCAACGCCTCCATCGAGGCGGCCCGCGCCGGAGAGGCCGGGCGCGGCTTCTCCGTGGTGGCCGACGAGATCCGCAAGCTGGCCGAGAACGCGACTCGCAGCGGTGAGGAGATCTCGAAGCTCATCCACGAGATCCAGACCGACACCCAGGAAGTGGCCGACGAGATGCGCATGTCCGGCCAGGTGATCAACGAGGGCCGCGACGACGTAAACACCATCGCGTCGTCCCTGGAGCACATCGCCTCGGCGGTGGGTGAGGCTTCGGAGCGCGCCGAGGAGATCTTCCTGAAGGCGGATACCCAGACCCGGGATGCCTCGCGGATGGTGTCCTCCATGGACGAGATCGCGCGGGTTGCGGCGGGCAACGCCAAGGCCACCCGGGAAGTGGTGGAGACCACCGGCGAGCAGCTCGACGCCATGGAAGAGCTGGTGAGCTCGACCCGGGGCGTGACGGATCTGTCCGAGGAGCTGCGCGGCGTGCTGCAAAGCTTCCAGACCGGCGGCTCGGAGGAGACGCGGTGAGCGCGTCCGAACCTCGCGACGAGCGCTGGCTGACGTTCGAGGTGGGTGGCCAGCCGTTCGCCCTGCCGATCCTCGACGTGTTCGAGGTGACCGAGGTGGAGCGCATCGGTCCGGTGCCCAGCCTGTCGCGCGCGCTGGGCGGCGTCATGCACTACCACGGCGACGCCCTTCCCATCGTCTCCCCGTCGGCGCTTCTGGACGTAGCCGTCGAAGAGGGCGCGGTGCCCGAGCACGTGGTGGTGGTGGCTTCCGACGGCGGCGACACGCCGCGCCTGGGCCTTCCGGTGGGTCGCGTGCTGGGTCTCGTGAACGCCCCGCCGCCGGCCACGCGGCAGCCGGAGCCGGTGACGGCGCGGCTTCCCGTGGACGGGCGGGTCATCGGGATCCTGGACGCGCAGCACCTGTGCGATCGAGCGGCCGAGCTGGTGGCCCGCTCGGCCGAGCCTGGTTTCAAGGACTCCGAACAGTGGGGGGAGACGACATGAAGGCGAGAACCTTGGTGGTGGACGACGCATCGTTCATGCGTGAGATGATCCGCGAGATCATCGAGCCCGAGGGCTTCGATGTGGTCGTGGAGGCCGGCGACGGCGCCGATGCGGTGGTGGCGTTCAAGGAGCACAGCCCGGACATCGTCACGATGGACATCGTGATGCCGAAGATGTCGGGCATCGAGGCGGTCAAGCAGATCATCCAGCTCGACCCGGGCGCGAAGATCGTCATGTGCAGCGCCCTCGGCCAGGAAGCCCTGGTCATGGAAGCGCTCAAGGCCGGCGCATCGGACTTCATCGTGAAGCCGTTCAAGCCGGACGCCGTGGTCGTCACCCTTCGCAAGGCGCTCGAGAAGCAGGACTGACCGGGTGGATCTGACGAAGTATCGGGCACTCTTCCTGGAAGAGGGCACCGAACACCTGGCCGAGATGAGCCGCTCGCTGCTGGAGCTGGAGAAGGATCCGGCGGCCCGCGTGGCCATCGAGACGGTGTTCCGCATGGTCCACTCGATGAAGAGCATGGCGGCCTCGCTGGAGTACGAGTCGATCGCCAGGCTCGCCCACCGCCTGGAGGACCGCATGGAATCGGTCCGCTCGGCCGGCCGCATCTGCAGCGTGGACGACCTGCCCCTGCTCTTCCGCGGCCTCGAAGTGATGGAAGCCATGCTGGCGCACGTGGCCCAGACGGGGGAAGCGCCGG
>JAFDET010000285.1 GCA_019310195.1 Deltaproteobacteria bacterium | reverse complement strand
CTGGCGCCCCGCGCCCAACCCGCCCCGGCGCAGCCGGCCCCGCCGCCGCGCACGGCAGCGGCTCCGCCGCCCACGCCCAGCGGGGCCGCGGTACAGCTGGACCTGTTTGCTTGAGGCTTGGGAAGGGTCGAGAAGGATTGAGAAGAAAGCGGGGCTAGCGCCCCGCGGGTCAGGAGCCCGACTGCTGGTCGTACTCTTCGAGGGTGTTGGGCCCCTCGATGACCTTGACCTTGATGTCGTCCACGGCGATCGCCTTATCGAGGACCTCGCGGATTGCCCCCTCTACGGTGATCTCGTCGTACTCCGCCAGCGCATCTTCCATGGCGCCTTCGGTGATCGAGAACTCGAGGGTGGCCTTGAGCCGAACGTTCATGAGAAGCCTTGAGAGTGTCGGACCCAGCGTCCCGGTGGCTTTTCGAGTCTCTGCTGAAGCCTCGAAAGTTGCCTAAGTCGTTGAAATACAAGTATTTTTCGGGTCGCCGGGGAAAGATACATCACGGCCCTGGAAAGGGCTACGGGATCGTGTGCGTTTTCGGTCCTTTTTTCGCTGTCCCCGAAGGGATGGATGGGAAACCCCCCCGGGTCCGAGTTTTCTTGAGACCTTCGCTCGGAGCCCCGTGTTGCCGAAGAGGAAACGGGGATCCTGACCATGCGCCGCTGGTTCACGCAGTTCCTGATCGATCAGCTCACAAGGCCACTGGGCCAGTACGAGCGGCGCGGCTGGAACGATATGGAGGCTCTCCAGCGCCACGTGCACAAGGGCGATGTGGTGCTGGTGGAAGGCGAGCAGCGGATCTCGGCGATCATCCGCTACCTGACCCAGAGCTCGTGGTCCCACGCCGCCATCTATGTGGGCGACGAGCTGCTCGTGCGCGGGGAGGAGCTGCGGGCCGAAACCCTGGCCTGCTTCGGGGAAGACGCCCATCACATGGTGGTGGAGGCGCTGCTGGACGGCGTGGTCGCCTCGCCGCTCTCCAAGTACCAGCACCTCAACGTCCGCGTCTGTCGCCCCCACAACCTGAAGCAACCCGACATGAAGACCGTGCTGGACCAGGCCGTCCGCAGCCTGGGATGGCGCTACGACCTGCGCAACATCGTCGACCTGATGCGCTACCTGCTTCCGTTCGGAGTGCACCCGGCGCGTTTCCGGCTCAGGTCCGGGAGTCTGGGCAGCGGGGCCGCGGGCGAGGTGATCTGCACCAGCCACCTGGGTCAGCTCTTTCAGTCGGTCGGCTTCCCGGTGGCTCCCCAGATCGAGTTTCCCGACGGAGAAGCCTTCCCTCCGACCCGGCCGCGTGGGTTGTGGGGCTTGCTCAGGCCCCGCGACCACATCTACTACTCGGGGCTCTACCGTCGGCGGCACCCCACCCTGCTGACCCCGCGCGACTTCGACCTCTCGCCGTGGTTCGAGGTGATCAAGTTCAACGCCATTGCCGACCGGCGCTTCGACTACGGCCGGATCCGCTGGGTGGACGATGCCACCCCTGCCGCATTTCGGGCCCCGCCCCTCGAGGAGCCCGTCCGGGCCAAGCGAGCGGCCGTCGCGGGCGGCCAGCGCCGCTGAGGTCTACAGGCGGGCCGGGGCGTCGGGCGGCGTGCGCACCCAGCGCTCGCCGCACTCGATCGCCCGGAGCGAGGCCGCCACCGGTTCGAGCCCCGTCACGCGCGCGGCGCCCACCGTGCGCCGCAGCACCTCTAGGCCCATGTAGCGAGCCACCTGTGCGAAGCGCGGAGCCACGTCGCCCCGCGCCCGGGCGTAGGCGAGCCAGCTGGCCTCGATCGCCGGCAGGGCCTGGGCCGTGCCGGCGCGGGCCAGGGCGGGAAGCGCCAGATGGGCCAGCAGGGTGGCCACGTCGAAGGCCGGGTCGCCCACGTGGGCGATCTCGGCATCCAGCAGCTTGGGTCCCGCCGGCGGCAGCAGGATGTTTCCGGCCTGTACGTCGCCGTGGACCAGGACGCCCCGCGGCTCCAGGTAGCGGCGGTACGCGTCCGCGGCCAGGCTGCGGAACTCGGGCGTCTTCAGGGATGCGGCCCGATCCTCCACCTCGGGCTCCAGCGGAAAGTCGTTCCCCGCGAAGGGCAGGTCGAAGATGTGGTCGCCGTGGAGGCGGCGCATGGCGTCGTTGTCGAAACGCGCCGCCAGGTCCGGGTCGTCGGCCGTGGCGCTGTGTACGGCGGCCAGGAAGCGGGCCAGGGCGGTGCCGGCGCCGGCTGCATCCGAGCCCCTGGCGAGCCGCTGGTCCAGGCGCTCCACGTCGCCCAGGTCTTCCAGTATGAGAACGCGTTCGTGTTCATCGAAGTGCAGTATTTCCGGGCAGATATGCTCGGCGTCATGGTCCCGGACCAAGGCGAAGTAGCGGGCTTCGAACACGATCCGGCGCGTGTCCACCCGGTACTCGGGGAAGCGCTCCAGGGCCGGGCGAGCTTGTTTGACGATCCAGCTGCGGCCGTCGGCCACCCGGGCCCGGCGCACCCAGTTGATGTTGCCGTCGCCGGCCTTCTCCACGGAGACGGCCTCGTCGGACCCCAGATATCCGAGGTCCCGGAGGTAGTCCGGAAGGTTGGACTCGCTGAGCCGGAGCTGCTCGCTCACGAGTCGGCAGCTCGGCGGCAGAAAACGCTCAAGGTCACGCACCTCCGGTCGAATAATAGGGACAAGATTCCGAGCCAAGCCAGGGGGGGGGTAGGGTTCGGACAGGACGCCTCGGTGGCCTAAGGGTCCCGAGGCGTTTCCTGTTGGTACAGGCGTTGGTGCAATCCTTAGGCGGCCGAGCCCCTCCGCTCGCCTACGGCTCGCTGCGCGCCCTCGTCATCCTCCCTGGCTTCGCGCGTAGTCCGTTGGCTCGGACTTGCGGGCCAAAGGCGCGGAGAACGCGCGGAGTCCGGTGGGGCTACGGCTCGTTGGGGTCGGTGGTTATTCGCTCGTGTTGAGCTCGGCGTAGAGGCCGAAGTGGTCGCTGGGCCAGGTGCCGGCTTGCTCTTCGTTGCAGACGACTCGGCAGTGGTCGATGCGGCCGGCGCCGGCCTGGGTGGGGTAGCCGGCGAAGATGTAGTCGATGCGGCGCTCGGGCTCGTGGGCGCTGCGGGCGTAGGGGTTCCGGTTGGACCAGGTGGTGCCGTCGCTGCCCTCGCCGGCCACGCGCCAGGCGTCGTAGAAGAGCACGCTGCGCCCCTCCAGCGAGTGCAGGCCCTGGAGGAAGCGGATCTCGTCGGAGTCCGGCTCGGCGTTGAAGTCGCCCACCAGCAGAGGGGGAAAGCCTCCCTTCGGGCGCAGCCCCAGCACGTGGTCGGCCAGGGCCACGACCTGCCGCTCGCGGATGCAACCGTGGTGGAGCTTCCAGTGCAGGTGGGTGCAGGTGAAGGAGAGCCGCCCGCTCGCCACCGGCGCGTCGATCTTCACCGTGAGGGCGGCGCGCCTCTCGCCGTCTCCCAGATCGGGGAGCCGCAGCTCCGTGCGGCCGACGATGGGCCAGCGGCTGGCCACGGCGTTGCCGAACGACAGGTCCCGGTCTTCTCCCCGCCAGAACGGGCTGGCTCTAACGAAGTCCCGGTGGGGCAGGCGCTCCTCGCCCAGCACGTCGCGCACCAGGTCCACGTCGCGTCCGGCGAGCACCTCCTGGAAGCCCACCACATCCGGGTCCAGTCGCTCGATCCACTCGCGGATTCGCCGGGCGCGCTCGGGCCAGGGTCCCGAGTCGTGCCACAGGTTGAGGCTGAGGATTCGCAGGGGCATCGATCGGGCTACGGGCTCGCCTCGATGTGCTCCTCGTGGAGCGTTTTCGCCGGGCCGTCTTCGGTCAGATCGCTGTGGCAGGCTGCTTTGTGCCCGGTCTCGGCGCCCATGGCCGCGCGGGTCTTGCTGGCCAGCTGGTGGATCTCCGCCGGCGACAGCACGCCTCGCTTCTCCAGGATCTCCTTCTGGTCCTCGTTCAGCGCCTCGGACACCTTCGGCTTGTCCCAGGCGTAGCTCTCGTCCTTGCCCGACACGAAGACGACGATCTCCTTGCTGATCCGCACGCTGCACCAGTCGTGGCCGCACATGGCGCAGAAGTCCGTGTCCACGTCCAGGTCTTCGTCGTGGTACGCGCGCGCCGTGTCCGGGTCGA
>JAFDET010000054.1 GCA_019310195.1 Deltaproteobacteria bacterium | reverse complement strand
GTTCCCGGAGGAAGGAGCCCGCACCGCGGCTCTTCAGCGACGCGGCCGCGGACCAGCCGGCCAGCAGGAAGAAGAGCGGCATGTGCCACAGGCTGATGAACCCGCACACGATCAGGAAGGCGAGGTTCGTCTCGCCGTTGCGCACGTGGTAGAAGGGCGCCGGGTTGAAGACCATGCCCACGTGGAACAGGAAGAGCAGGTAGCAGGCGAAGACGCGCAGGGCGTCCAGGTCGTGACGGCGGGGGGGTGCGGCGGGTCTCATGGTTCCTACTCCTTCGCAAGCGCGTTCAAGATGAAACCGACGAGGGAATCCTCGGCGGTGGCCTCGTCCATGGCCTGGGGGGAGGGGTCCCAGTGCCGGTGGACGGCCCAGAGGACGATGGTCTCCAGGGTGATGCGCGCGGCGACCCGGACGTCAGCTGCGGGGCGCAGCTTCCCGCGGCGGATGCGGTCCTCCAGGTACTGCGTCAGCAGCTCGAGCGCGCCCTCGCGCCCGGTCCCGTACCAGACCGCCGCCAGCTCCGGATGGTCCGAGGAGCAGCGGTCGAGCAGCTTGATGCCGGTGCGGTTCCTGTAGAGCAGCGCATAGAGCTCGCGCACGATCGCCTCCAGCTCCGCGCGCACGTCGTTCACGCGATGTCGCGCGAGTGCGGCTGTCAGCTCGGGCAGCACGGCCTCTTCGACCACGCGCTTGCGCACGACCTCCAAGGTGGACTGCGGCGGAGGGGTCGGAACCGGAAGCTCGTCCGGCAAGGCGATGGGCCCGGAAGCGTCGGCGTGGCGCAGCACCGCGTCGAACAGGGCGTCCTTGCTCTCCACGTACAGGTAGAGCGTGCCCTTGGCGACGCCCATGCGGGCGGCCACGTCGGCCATCTGGGTGCGGCGGTAGCCCTGGTCCAAGAAGACCGCGGTGGCGGCCTCGAGCAGGTCCTGGAAGCGGTCCTTCGGAATGCTGCGTGCCATGGCCGGCAGTATAGATGACCGAGCTAGTCAGTCAATGACCAAGTAGGTCATTTATTGAGAACGCTTCAGTCTGGAGGCAACTAGCTGGTTCTATTGAGTTTCGGGTTCGGCGCAGGGGGCTGGCTCAGCCGCCGGAGAGCGCCTGGAGGATCTGAACCTCGTCTTCCGGCGAGAGGGCTTCCTCCAGGCCGACCACGCGCTCGCGGTTGATGAAGATGCGCATGTGCGGTCGGATCGCGCCCTGCTCGTCGATCATGCGGAAGCGGATTCCCGGGTAGCGCTGGTCCAGGTCGGCCAGCAGCTCGCTCAGCGTGGCGCCGTCGGCCTCCACCTCGGGAGCCTGGGTGTACGAGAGCAGCGGGGACGGGATGGAGACCTTCACGACGCGAGCTGCGCGACCTCCACCGAGAAGACGTGGGGCAGGTTCCGGGCGATGCACGTCCATTCGCCGCCTTCGTCACTGCTGGCCCAGACCTCGCCGGTGGTCGTGCCGAAGTAGACGCCGACGGGATCGTGGGCGTCTACGGTCATGGCCTGGCGCAGCACCGTGAGCCAGGCGTGCTCGCGGGGCAGGCCCGCGTCGCGGCGCTGCCAGCTGCGGCCGGCGTCGCGGGTCACGTAGACCGCCGGCTTCCCGTCGGGGCTGGTGCGGGGCCAGACGTCGGAGCCGTCCATGGGGAATACCCAGGCGGTGTCCGGGTCGCGCGGATGAAGCTCGATGGGAAAGCCGATGTCGCCCACGTCGCGCGGCATGTTGTCGCCCACCCGCTCCCATACCTGCGAGGGTCGCTCCAGGCGGTAGATGCCGCAGTGGTTCTGTTGCCACAGCACGTCGGGTGCCAGTGGGTGGAGCCGCAGGCAGTGCGGGTCGTGACCGAACTCCGGCTCCGGGACGGGGTTGAAGTTGGCCTCGCAACCCCGGTTCAGCGGCTTCCAGCTGTCGCCGCCGTCGGTGCTCTCGAAGACGCCGCCCCCGGAGAGGCCGATGTAGAGATGCCGCGGATCGCGGGGGTCGATGTTGATGGAGTGGAGCAGCGAGCCACCTGGCGTGCCGTCGGCGCCGTCCTCGGTCCACAGCCCCCAGTTGGGGTGGTCGTTCCAGCCCGACACGGGGGACCAGGTGTCGCCGGCATCCTCGGAGCGGAAGAGCGCCGGCGGCGAGGTGCCGGAGTACCAGACGTCAGGATCGCCGGGCAGCCCAGGCTCGAGCCAGAAGACGTGGTCCACCACACGGCCCCCGTCGCCGTCCTCCACCTTGGGAAAGGCCGGCGGGCTCGACGCTTCCTGCCAACTCTTCCCCAGGTCCGTGGAGCGGAAGAGCGCGGGGCCCAGGTGGCCGGTCTTGGTCGCCGCCAGCAACGTGCGGCCGTCGCGCGGATCCAGCACCACGTGGTACGCCAGGTGGCCCAGGAAGTGCGGCCCTTCCAGCGACCAGCGGCTTCGCGCCGCATCGCAGCGGAGGAAGAAGATGCCCTTGCGCGTGCCCACCAGGAGCAGGACCGGGCCGCTGCAGGCGGGAATCGTCTCGGTCGTCATGGGCCGATCCTCCGCTCCCCCGCGCGGCAGCATACACTGCCGGACCGGCTTTCGTCCTCAGCTACCCTCCGGTGTACGCACGGAGGGCTTCGTCATGTTCCTGCGTTTTGCCGTCCGCGACCTCACGATCATCGCGGTAGCGATTGGCCTCTGGTGGCTCCTTGCACAGCGATCCTCCGGAGTGGGTGTCACGGCCGACTTCGCCGGCGTGACGGCGGGCCTGATGCTGGGCGCCTGCGCCTACCTGCTCCACGAGTGGGGACACCTGCTGGGCGCGCTGGCAACGCGAAGCCGCCTGAAGGCGGCCCAGAGCCTGCGCGCCGCGTTCATCTTCAGCTTCGATTCCAAGCAGAACTCGCTCGCCCAGTTCCTGGTCATGTCGTTCAGCGGTTTTGCCGCCACCGCTGCCGTGGTCTGGGCGTTCTACGTCTACCTGCCCGACGGTCTGCTGGCCACGCGGGTCGCTCGTGGGGTCGTGCTGCTGCTGGCTTTCGGAGGGCTCGCGGTCGAGTTCCCGCTGGTGCTCTTCGCGCTGCGCAAGCGCGCGATTCCCCGGGTTGCCACGGTTCCCGTGCGGGGCTCGTGACGCTCAGGCCGCGCGGTCGCGGACTGCCGTGGGGCGCGGAGCCTGCGGCTCGGGCGTAGCTCGCTGGAAGAGGCCCAGGAAGTCCTCCAACATCAGGTACGAGCAGGGCACCAGGAAGAGGGTGATGAAGCTGGCGAAGAGCACGCCGAAGGCCAGCGAGATCGCCATGGGGATCATGAAGCGCGCCTGCATGCTGGTCTCGAGCATCAGCGGGGAGAGGCCCGCGAAGGTGGTGAGCGAGGTCAGCAGGATGGGACGGAAGCGGGCGCGAGCCGCGTCGCGAATCGCCTCCTGGATGCCGGCGCCTTCGGCGATGCGCTTGTTCACGTAGTCCACCAGGACCAGGCTGGCGTTGACCACCACTCCGGAGAGGGCCACGAGCCCCAGCACCGAGTACATGGTGAACTCGTAGCCCAGGAGCACGTGTCCCCACGCGGCCCCCACCAGGCCGAAGGGGATCGCGCTCATGATGATGAAGGGCTGCATGTAGGAGCCCAGGGGGACGGCCAGCAGCGCGTAGATGACGAGCAGGGTGATGGCGTAGCCCCTCGCCATGGCGCGCATGAACTCGCGCTGCTCGGCCTGCTCGCCCTCGAAGCTGTAGTGCATTCCGCGGTAGGGGGCGAGGATCTCGTCCAACGCGCCGCTCTTCAGGGTCGCCACGATCTCATTGGCGTTGGCCATGGCCTGGTCCACGTCGGCGGTAACACTGACCACCCGCCGGCCGTCCATGTGGCGGATGGTCGAGAACCCGGTCTTGAGCTCGGCGTGCGCCACGCTGGAGAAGGGGACCTCGGTGCCGTCGGCGCTGCGGATGCGCATCTGCTCCACGTCGCCCAGGGAACGCCGCTCGGCGCCCGGGTAGCGCACCATCACCTTCACCTCGTCGCGGCCGCGCTGGATGCTCTGGGCTTCGGCACCGTAGAAGCCCTGGCGGAGCTGCCGCGCCAGGTCCTCGAGGGTCAGGCCCAGGGTCTCCGCCGAGGGCAGGATCTGGTACTCCAGCTCCTGCTTTCCGCCGCGGAACGAGTCGGCGATGTCGAAGACACCGGGGTAGCTGGCCAGGTGCGTCTTCACCGCCGCCGCGGCGCGCTGCAGCACGCCGAGATCCGGCCCGCTGAGCTCGATCTCGATGGGCGCGCCGATGGACACCAGCGACGAGCGGAAGGTCAGCTCCTCTACGCCCGGGATGTCGCCGGCCTTCTGCCGCCAGCGCCGGGTGAGCTCGGCCACGCTCACGTCGCGTTGGCGAAAGCCCACCGCCTCCACCAGGATCTCACCCACGTTGCTGGCGTAGCGGGAGCCGCCGGCTCCACCGCGCATCTGGTCGGTGCGCGATTGCATGGGCTGGTCGCCGACCGAGGTCATGATGTGGGTGAAGACGCTGGGACGTCCTTCCGGGCCAGCGGCGTCTGCGTCGTCGCGCACGGCCTCGCACGCCGCCTCGAGCTGTGCGATGGCCCGGGTCGTCACGTGCGCCGGCGTTCCCGGGGACATGGTCAGGTCCGCGGTGATGAAGTCCGCTTCCACCGGGGTCTGGAACACGAACTTGAGCCAGCCGCCGCCAAGCAATCCCACGGTGAAGAGCAGCAGCGAGACGGCGACCGCCAGCGTCAGGTAGCGCCACTCCAGGGCGCGCTCCAGCGCAGGCCGGTAGAGATGCTCGATCACGTAGGCCAGTCCGTCGGCGACCCGGCCCTGGAAGCTCCGCCAGCCCTTGGAGATGCGCGTGCCGCCCTCGGCATTCAGGGGCTTGCGCCCGTGGCCCAGGTGGGCGGGGAGGATGAGCATGGCCTCGATCAGCGAGAAGACGAGGCAGCTGATCACGACGAGCGGCAACACGCGGCTCATCTGGCCCATGGGCCCGGGCAGGAAGGCCATCGGCGTGAAGGCCGCGATGGTCGTGAGCACACCGAAGGCGACGGGGATCACCAGGGTCTGGGCACCCAGGATGGCTCCGCGCAGCTTGTCGCCGGTGCGGCTCTGGTACACGTGGGTGTTCTCGCCGATGACGATCGCGTCGTCGACGACGATGCCCAGCACGATGATGAAGCCGAGCAGCGTGACGAAGTTGATCGACAGGCCGAGCATCGGCATCAGGATCACCGCGCCAAGGAAGGAGATGGGAATCCCCAGGCTCACCCAGAGCGCCAGCCGCAGGCGCAGGAACAGGGCCAGGATGGCCACGACCAGCAGGAAGCCGCCGCGGGCGTTTCGGGTCATGGTGTCGAGCCGATCCCGCAGCACGCTGGAGTCGTCCTGCCAGACCGTCAGGGAGACGCCGTTCGGCAGGCGTAGCCGGGCCTCCTCGACGTAGGCGCGCACTCTCTCCGAGATCTGCAGGGACTTCTGGTTGCCCTGCCGGTACACCTGGACCAGAAGCGCCGGCGCGCCGTCGAAGCGGGCCTGCTGGTCGCTCTCTTCGAAGCCGTCCACCACCGTGGCCACGTCGCCCAGGGGCAGGCGGGTGCCGTCCCGGCGCGAGACCAGGGCGATCTGCTCGAAGTCGTGACCCCGATAGGCCTGTCCCTTCGCGCGCAGCAGGATCTCGCCGGAGTCGCTCTTGATACTGCCGCCCGGCAGGTCCAGCGATGAGCGCCGCACCGCCTGGACCACGTCGTCGAAGCGCAGGTCATGGCGCTGGAGCGCCGCCTCGGATACCTCGATGGCGATCTCGTAGGGCCGCGCCATCCTGAGCTCGACGTCGCTCACGCCGGGGAGCGCGGCGATCTCGTCGCGGACCTGCTGACCGATCCGCTTCAGGGTCCACTCGTCCACCTGCCCCGAGATCGTCACGTTGAGCACCCGGTTCTCGATCTCGAGCTGCTGGATCGCCGGCTCTTCGGCGTCCTGGGGGAAGGTGTCGATGCGGTCGATGGCCGCCCGGATGTCGTCGAGCCGCCGGCGCACGTCCTCGCCGGCCATGAGCTCGACGCTGACGCTGCTGAGGCCCTCGGCGGAGGAGGAGCGGATCCGCTTCACGCCCGCGCGGCCCTGAAGCTCGTCCTCTACGCGATTGGTGATCGAGGTCTCCACCTCTTCCGGCGAGGCTCCTGGGTAGAGCATCGAGACGGTGATCACGTCCAGGTCAATGGAAGGAATCAGCTCCTGAGTCAGGGTCGGCAGGGTGCCGAGGCCGCCCACGATGATGACGATCATCGCCAGGTTGGCGGCGACGTGATTCTCGGCACACCAGGCGATGACGCGCTTCATGACGCGGGCGCCTCTTCTGGGGCGTCGCCGGCGGTGTCCCGGGCGGGCGGCGCCATCTCCATGCCGCGCACCTCCATGCCCTCCGTCGCGAAGTCGACGGGCGAGACGACGACCCGCTCGCCGGGAGCGAGCCCCGAGCGAATCCAGGCGCGCTCGCGATCGGCGCGCAGCACGTCCACCTGCCGCACCCGTAGCTGGTTCCGGTCGTCGATCACCATCACTTCGTCGCCGCGCCGCAGCGCGGAGCGCGGTACCTCGAAGACCCCTTCGACGCGCCGGCCCTGGACCGAGGCGTCGACGAAGATGCCGATGGGCAGGGGCTCCTGGTCCGGGTCTCCGCTGCGCGCGTACGGATCTTCCACGCGGGCCACCAGGTTGAGCATGCGCGTGCGCGCGTCGCGGGCGCCCTCGGTCCGCACGATGCGACCCTTCCAGGTCCGGCGTTCACCGGCAACCTGCGCTGACAGGATCACCTCGGCTCCGGCGTCCCTGGATGTCGCCTGGTCGAGCGCGGTCCCAGTCGCTTCCGTGGGGAACGCGGCCGGAAGATCCAGGTAGGCCAGGTCCGCGTCCCGGATCGGAAGCCGCACCTCCGCGTAGTCCACCGAGTAGACCCGAGCGATCGGCACCCCTCGGCTCACGAACTGCCCCACGTCCACGTGCTTCTGGCGCACACGCCCGGCGAAGGGCGCCCGGATCCGTGTCCGGTCCAGGTCCAGCTCCGCGCGTCGCACGGCGACCTTCGCTTCCCGAACGCTGGCCAGAGCGTTGGCCCGGGCGTGCAGGGCCTCGTCCAGCCGGGCCTGGCTCGAGATGCCCTGCTCGCGCATGGACTGGTGTCGCTCGAGGGTGGCCGTGGTGTGGACCAGGCTGCTCTGCGCGCGGGCCTGCGCCGCCATTGCACCCTCGTGGGCCACCTCGTAGTCGCGTGGGTCGATCCGCACCAGCTCGTCGCCCTCGTCGAAGAAGCCGCCCGACGCGAGTTGAGGCGAGCTCCAGACGATGCGTCCCGCAACCTCCGCGACCAGGTCGCTCTCGGTGCGGGGCTCTACGCTGCCCTGGGCGTCCACCCGCAGCGAGACGGATTGCGGTTGCACCCGCACCACCTCGACCAGGGGCACCGGGCTGGGCGGGCGCTCGGATTCGGCGGTGGGGCGAGCGGAGATCATTCCGATAGTCACAGCGACGGCGACGCCGAGCACGGCGATGGGCAGAAAGACCTTCGCGGAGAGCTTCACGGCGAATCCTCCGCGCCGGCCCGGCGCAGGAAGAGGGAGGTGAGGGCGTTCAGGTCTTTGGGGTGGTGTTTGGGGTCGGTGCTGGCCGGCGCGATCAGGTAGCCGAAGATGCTGGACAGGTAGAGCTGAGATGCGCGCTCCGGGTCCAGTCCGTCGCGCAGCTCCGCGGAGCCCTGCACGAACCAGGGAGCCAGCGCATCGCGCACGGGAACGGGCTCGTCCTCCGGCTCGCTCAGGGGCCTGCCGCGGGTCTGCACCCGCAGCATCTCGGCGAAGACCAGGGCGCCTACCTCGCGCTGCACCTCGAGGATGCCGTTCACGAACACGTCCAAGGCGTCGCGCAGGCTGCGGCTGCGTGCGATCCGCTCCGCCAGCGAGGCCTGCAGGTCGGCCTGAAGCTCGCGGAGCAGGTCTTCCTTGGCGGGGAAGTGGAAGTAGAAGGTGGGCCGGGAGACGCCGGCCTGCTCGGCGATGCGTGCCACGCTGGCGCGCTCGAATCCGTGGCGGTGGAACTCCGCCAGCGCGGCCTCCACGAGCCGGGCGCGGGTCCGGTCGCCGCGCGTCTCACGCGGCCTCAGCTTGAGGGCTTGTGATTCCATGAGGCTGGAAGTTTGCATCGGTTCTGACGAACGTCAACTAAAGAGAACAATCGTCAGCAGATGGCAGTTCCAGGCCTCAACTATTCGAGAAATATAAAGAATTATGAAAAAGCCCAGGCCGCGACGCAGCGCCTGATCTCGGGCGTTGGCCCTGCCCGCAACAAGTTCTTCGGGGCGGACAGGCTGCGGACGTCCGCTCTGTCGCTGGTGCTCGGGGTCACCCATCACGAGACCGAGCACCCGCTCTGGCCGGCGAGGTTCAGACCCCCAAGCGCCTCTACGAGATGCCGCTCGACTGGCGCCGCGTTCTAGGCGGCCGGCTCCTGGGACACGGTGCGCGGGGCCGCCTCGCGGATCTGCCCCAGGCGCTTGCGCCCCGCGACCGCGGCCTGCGCCGCTTCCGGCGAAACGGCCGGCAGCCGGAAGCCCGTGTACATCACGCGACGCTCCCGCTCGACGGGAGGGAACGCGCGGTGCAGGGTGCAGCTCAGGTGGACCGTGACGTCGCCGGTCTGCGTGGGCAGCTCGAGCTGCGGCAGACCCTCCGGCGGCGTGAGTGCCGGCCACACCAAAGCTCGGTGGGAGCCGGGCACGACGCCGAGCTGGCCCGAGGTGGAGCCCGCGCCGGTAACGGAGATGCCGACGGTCAGGCTGCAGCACTCGTAGCTGTGCCGGCCGAGGCTGCAGTCCTTGTGCCAGGGGATGTCCGAGATTCCATCCACCACGCCCAGCGGCTTGAACAGCGCCTCGATCCGGTTGCCCTCGAGGCCGCGATGGGTGTGACCGTCTCCGGGGATCTCGCCGATGCGCGTGAAGCGGGGATCCTCCAGCAGCACAGCGGTGGTCTCCGAGTGTCGGTCGAAGGCCTGCATGCGCACCACACAGCGCTCGCCACCGTCCAGCGTCGCCCACCAGCTCTTGCCGTCGTCTTCGCGGTAGGTCGGCGCCGCGCGGTCCATGTCGGCGGAGATGGCTGCCATCTCGTCTTCGCGAAAGACGCCGCGAAGGTGCAGGAATCCCGCCTCGCGGAGGAAGTGGCGCATCTCGTCGGAGTCATCGTCCGGGAAGAAGGAGCGCTTCAGGTCCAGCGCGCCCCCGTCGCGGCTGTGGAAGCTCACTGCCCCCGGAACGTAGAGCGGGCGTGCATCGAGTGCGCCCCGCAGTACCAGCCACCAGTCGAGCAGGTCGCCCAACCCGCCCTCGGGCATGTCCAGTCGGCCGGCGCTGAAGTAGCCGATCGGCGTGGCCTGGTCGTTCACCAGGTCGCTCAGGGCTTCCGCCGAGAAGCGGACCCGCGCTCCGTCGCCGCGCCCGGACCGGACCTCAATGCGGCCGGCGTTCGACGCCAGCGTCCAGGCGCTCCCGTCCACCTCGACGGTGAGAGTTCGCAGCCGGAGCCGTGCCGTCCCTGCCTCCATGGCTTGCCGGTGGCGCTCGAGGGCCTCGGGCAGCGTCGTCGTGAACAACTCATCCGCGTCCACGGGCGGCACGCGATCGTCGCGGCGTGTTCGGAGATCCACGCTCATCCCCTCGAGGGTATCACGCCGCCGCGGAGGATCGGAATGGGTCGGGGTGCGCTCCTCGGCCGCGACCCGCACCGACCCCGCGGAGGCCGTCCTCTGCTACCTTCTCGGGGAAGGGTGTCCTGCTGGAATGACCACCGTCCGCATCTTCATGAGCTTCGACCGCGAGAATGATCGCGATCTCCACGATCGGCTCGTGGAGGAGGCGCAGCGTGGAGGCTCCGGCTTCGAGATCGCGGCTCGCTCGGGTGGCGGCAGCATGAGCGACCGCTGGTCCGCCGGAACGCGCAGACGGATCTCCGAGGCGGATGAGGTGATCGTCATCTGCGGCGAGCACACCGAAGCTTCCAGCCGCATTGCCGAGGAGCTTCGTATGGCCCAGGAAGAGGACAAGCCCTACCTGCTGTTGTGGGGCCGTCGCGACAGCATGTGTCAGAAGCCCAAAGGTGCCCGCGCCGGCGACGGCATGTACCGCTGGACCCTCGACACATTGGGCGCGCGCATCTCCACCACCCTGCGCGATGCCCAGCCCCTGCGGGTTCCCGACAGCTGCAAGCGCGGCGGCTCGGCCGCGCGCTAGGGCTCGGGCCCTCGCCAGCCACGCGGGTTCTCCTGCAGCGCTGCGCGTTGGGCTTGGAGCCGCTCTGCGAGGCGTTGCGCGTCGGCGGGGTACAGGGCGATCAGGTTGTGGGCCTCGGCGTCGGCGTCCATGCGCCAGAGCTGCGGCTTGTTGCGGCCGAAGTCCGCAGTGCTCGCGCGGTACTTGAAGCGCTGGTCTCGGACGGCGTCGATCGTGCCGCCCCACGTGGATGTGTAGAAGAGCACGTCGTGGGCGCTTGGAGCGCCACGCTCCAAGACAGGCATCAGGTCGCGGCCGTCGATCTCCCGGTCCGACGGAGGCCGAACCCCGGCCTCGCCCAGCAATGTGGGGAAGAGGTCGGTGTTCATGCCCAGCTCGTCGCTCACCACCCCGGCGGGAATGCGTCCGGGCCAGCGCGCGATCATCGGCACGCGCTGGCCACCCTCGTAGGTGCTTGCCTTGCGGCCGCGTAGGGGGCCGGGGCTGCCGTTGTAGTCCGCCCCGTTGTCACTGGTGACGATCACCAGGGTGCGCTCGCCGAGTCCCAGGCGGTCGAGGGCGTCCACCACCGTGCCCACGCTGCGGTCCAGATCCTCCACCACGTCGCCGTAGACGCCGCCGGCCGAGCTTCCAGCGTGCTGGCTGGAGGCGAAATGAGGCACGTGGGGGAAAGTGTGGGAGACGAACAGGAAGAACGGCCGTTCCCGGTTGCGTTCGATGAACGCCACGGCCTCACGCGTGTAGCGCTGCGTCAGGGTGCGCTGGTCGAGTCCGTCGCCCCGGTCCATGTCGGCGTCGCGAAAGGTGCCGCTCCAGGTGCCGGGGTCGCGTGAGTCGCGCTCCTCGATCTCTTCGTTTCGGTAGAGGTGGAGCGGGGTCATGTCGTTGCTCCACAGCACGCCGTACCAGAAGTCGAAGCCGAAATCGTTGGGGCGATGCCCCGGCTCGCCGCCCAGGTGCCACTTTCCGACCATCCCCGTGGCGTAGCCCGCAGCGCGCAGGGCTTCGGAGACGAGGACCTCGTCGCGGATCAGCTCGTTGCCCAGGCCCAGCATCCGGCGCAGCGTGGCGGCCGGGCTCGTGTCACTGAAGAAGACCAGGTGGTGCGTGCGAGAGCGGATGGAATAGCGCCCGGTCAGGAGAGCCGCTCGCGACGGCGTGCAAACCGGCGCCGCCGAGTAGAAGTCCGTCATGCGCACGCCCTCCGCCGCCAGCTGGTCGGTGCGGGGCGTGCGGATCAGTCGATTGCCGTAGCTGGAGAGGTCGCCCCAACCCAGGTCGTCGAACAGGATCACCACGAAGTTGGGCGCGGCGGCGGGATCGGCCGGTCGGATTCCGGCCAGGTAGGCATCCTTCTCCGCCAGTCGCTCGGGCGCCAGCGGTTCGTGGAAGAAGCGCGCCTGCACGTAGCGCGCGGCGAGGGCCAGCGTCGCCAGGATCAGGAGGATCGCCGCGGGATACCCGATGGCGAGTGCCAGTCCTCGGAGGAGTCGACGCATGTTTCCGCTCCGGGCGCCGCGCGAGCGCCGCCCCCACGATACCGCCGTCCTGGATGCGCCGCCGGACGGCGCCCCTCCCTCAGCGGGCGATCTCGTACTCCGAGGGCTTGAAGCGCCGGGCGCGGATCACGTACTCGCTGGCGTACCCCGGAAAGAGGGAGTGGTTGCTGCCGTCCGCGGACAGGTACCAGCTATTGCAGCCCGACGACCACGACATGTGCTTCATGCGCTTCTGGAGACCGGCGTTGTAGCGGTCCTGGACATCCTGGCGAACGTCCATGTAGCGGAGCCCCTCGTCCTTCAGCTTGCGGATCGCCTGCAGCGCGTAATGGATCTGCGCCTCGGTGTAGACCAGCACCGACGTGTGGCCCGGACCCGTGTTGGGCCCCATCAGGATGAACCAGTTGGGGAAGCCGGACACGGTCATGCCCTTGTATGCGACGGCGCCCCGGCTCCAGGCCTCGTTCAGGGTCCGTCCCCCGCGGCCGATCACCGGGAACGGCGCCGTCGCCAGCCCCAGGGCGAAACCCGTGGCCAGGACGATCGCGTCTGCCTCGTGCAGGACCCCGTCCTGGGTCTCGATGCCGTCGCCGCGGATCTCCTCGATGGGCTCGGTCACCAGGTCCACGTTCTCGCGTTCGAAGCTGGACCAGTAGTCGCTGGAGATGAGCATGCGCTTGCAGCCGAACTGGAAGCTCGGGGTCAGCTTCGCGCGCAGCTCGGGATCCGAGACCTGTGACCGGAGATGCCGGAGGGAGGCTTTCTGGCCGATGGCCGACAGGCGATCCGAGTTCAGGAAGATGATGGGTCCGAAGAGCTCGCTCATCCAGAACTTGGCGAGCCGGCTGGCTTGCAGCGCCAGCGGGAAGCGCGCGTAGAAGTGCTTGGCGCGTTCCGAGTACCGCACGTCCGGCTTGGGCACCACCCAGGCCGGCGTGCGCTGGAAGACGCTGAGGCGGGCCACCTGGGGAGCGAGGGCCGGAACCACTTGCACCGCGCTGGCTCCGGTCCCGATCACGGCCACGTTCTTGCCCGTCAGGTCGAAGTCGTGATTCCAGCGCGCCGTGTGGAACAGCTCGCCCCGGAAGCTCTGGAGCCCCTTGATGTCGGGCCAGGCGGGATCCACCAGGCCCCCCACGCCGGAGACGACGGCCCGGGCCGTGAAGGTGTCGCCCTCGTCGGTGGTCAGGATCCAGGTTCCCGCCGTCTCGTCGAAACGCGCTTCGCTGATCTCTGTATTCGTGCGCAGGTGGGGGCGCAGCTTCCACTTCTCCACCAGACCGAGGAGGTAGTCCTGGATCTCCCCGGACTCCGCGAAGGCGCGAGACCAGTCGGGGTTCGGTTCGAAG
>JAFDET010000053.1 GCA_019310195.1 Deltaproteobacteria bacterium | reverse complement strand
CGGCTTGTCCGCCCAGGCCGTGCGAATCAACTCCGTCGGCTGCAGCGCGGCCGGCGTCCCTTCCAGCTTCACCCGCTCCGCACGAACCCCGGACCACGCGGCGCCCTCGGGCTGCAGCAGCTTCTCCAGATCGGTTCCGGCGCTGAAACGAGCTTCCATGACGAGTCCTCCTAACGGGCGTCACGCACAGCGTGACTCCGACAAGACGGCAGGGGGCCGTACGTCTTTGTCCGGCACCGCCCGCGGGCGGAGACGGCGCACGATCTCCAGCGCGATTTCGCGGACCAGGTTGCGGGCGTAGACGGGCTTGGTGCCCGCCGGCGGTTCCGCGACCTCGACGATGCGCAGCGCCGGCCCGGACTCCTGGTGCTCGCGGCGCGGCGTCTGGCCCGGGCCCACCAGCACGAAGCGCGGGATCGGCTCCCAGGCGAAGCCCTCCACCAGGACCACGTCGAGGCCCGGCGGCAGCCCGGCCATGGCGCCTGCGAGTGACACGCGCGAGTCGCGTTCCGGGCGCACGAAGGTTGCGACCTGGGTATCCGAGGCCAGGGCGACCGCCACGGGGCCGGACGCGTAGAGGCGCTGGGAGTCCTTGCCGGGCCGGTCCACGTCGAAGCCGTGAGAGGCGTGCTTCACCACCCCGATCGCCAGTCCCCGACCCGTCAGCTCGGGGATCAGCTCCTCCAGCAAGGTGGTCTTGCCCACCCCGGAGTTCCCGACCACGCCGACCACGAACGGCTCGTCTCGACGCTTCACGTCTCCTCCAAGCAAGGGGCCGCGGTCCATGCGAGGACGGTACGGCAGGCTCGAAAACGCCCGCATGACCGGGGTCATATCCAGGGAGGGGGGCGTCGCCGCTAGGCTTCGCGCCATGGCCGAGGAGGAGTCGCAGCCGCCGACCCAGAAGGGCCCCGGGTGGCTCGAGTCGGGCCCAAACCCCATCCCCAACGTCCGGCTGTGGCGGACCCTGCTGCGCACGGCCCACCTGATCGCCTTTGGTGCGTTCTATGGGGGCCACGTCCATGGAATCCCCGTGGAGCGGCTGGCCCCGGCGCTGGCGGCCACGGTCGGTACGGGCACGGCCCTGATGGTCCTGGAGGCCGTGCGGGCGCCGATCTGGCTGGTGCAGGTGCGGGGTGTGGCGACCCTGCTGAAGATCGGGCTGGTGGTCCTGGCCCAGGCGCGCCCGGTCCTGGCGGTTCCGCTGCTGACCCTGACGATCGCCATCGGGGCCGTGTCCTCGCACATGCCGGGCCGCTGGCGCTATCACTCGCTCCTGCACGGCCGGGTCGTCGGCCCGCGGGAGAAGGGATGACCCCGGTCACGACGCGCCGACTGCTTCACACGGCCCACCTGATCGCGACCCTGGTGCTCCTGGCGACCGGGTTCCTGATCCAGTGGCCCGACCTGCGAGCGCGCGTGGTCGGCGGCTACGGGCGGGAGCTGGCGGAGGTGCATGTGTGGGCGGGCTGGGCCTTCGCCGCGGCGCCGGCGCTGGCCCTGGCGCTGGTGGCGCGGCCGCTCCTGGCGGACCTGGGTCGCCGGCTCGGCTCCCAGGAGCCCATGTCGTGGCGCAAGGCGCACGTGCTGATCACGCTGGTCGCGGGCGTGCTGCTCACACTCACCGGGATCGCGCTCTGGGTTCCCCGCTCGCTCCCGCTCGCCCTGCTGGACGCATCCCTGGAGGTCCACATCTGGGCCACGTGGGTTTTCGCGGCTTCGCTTCCCGTGCACCTGTTCGTTGCGCGACGCAAGATCGTGGAGCGCGTGCGCCTGGCGCTGGGGGGAGAGCCCCCGCCGCTCTTCGAGTTCGCCGACGACCCCGACGAGGAGCCGCCCTGAGCGGAGCCCGGCCGCTCAGGACCGCAGGCTGCGCTCGATCTCCACGGGCACGCCCCGAGGAACGTGGACGGGGCCGGCGCAGAACATCCGGTAGCGCAGGTGGCCGTAGTCGCCGGCGAAGTGCAGCGGCTTGTAGGGTGACGAGACCACCTCCATGTTTCCGCGCCAGCCTGGGAACTGATAGGGCTCCCAGGCGTGGTCCAGGATCGCCTGTCCCGCCGCCAACGCGGCCGAGACCTTCACACCCACCTCGAAGGCGCCGTGGTCGTTGCGGACGCGCACCGTGTCGCCGTCCCGGATCCGGCGCTCGCGGGCGTCCTCCACCGACATCCACATGGCCGGCCCGCCGCGCTGCAGGCGCAGCAGGTCCGGGTGGCCGCGCCAGATGGCGTGAATGCTCCAGCGCGTGTGCCCGCCGGACAACAAGATGGGGTGGGCGCCGCCGGGCCGGGGCAGGGGCTTCCAGCGGGGCAGGGCCTCGTCTCCCTCGAGGTACCAGGGGTGGTCCAGGTAGAACTGCTGGCGCCCGGTCAGGGTGGGCCAGGCGTGCCGGTCCTCGACGTGCACCCGCGAGGGCGTCAGGCTTCCGCCCGGCTCCACCTCGCTGCCCACGCCGCTGGTGGTTCCCCAGGCGCCCGCGGACTTCAGTGGAATGGCGCCGGCGCGTCGGGCCTCTTGCCAGCCCACACCTTCGGTGGCCGCGGAGTTCCGCAGGATCTGGTCCAGGATCTCTTCTTCGGAGTCCACGCCGTAGCGTCCGTCCTCGCTGAAGAGGTCGTGGATGTTCGCCGTCGGCCCCTCGATCCCACGTTCCCGGGCGCGCTCCTGGAGGCGTTGGGCCAGCAGCGTCATGATCTTCCACTCGCCCTTCGACTGGCCCATGGGCTCGACGGCGCGGTCGCCCACCACCACGTAGGGGGCCAGCCCGACCACGTACTTGATGCCCTGCTTCTCGTAGTAGCCCGCGGCAGGCAGCACCAGGTCGGCCTTGCGCGCCGTGGTCGACATGCGGAAGTCGATGGTCGCGATCAGCTTCAGCTTGGGCCACAGCACCTGCTCCACCACCTGGGGCAGGGGCCAGCGCCGCAGGGGGTTCACGCCCGACGTGACCAGCACCCGGGGAGGCTTGTCCGCTGCGGGCCGCACCGAGATCCAGCCGCGCTCCAGGGCCTCGTGCAGGTATGCGCGCGCCGGGCGGGGCAGCGCCTCGTCCTGGGCGTCCGCGTCCTGGATGCGGTCGAGCCCGGCGTGGGCGTAGAGGAAGAGGTGGGAGGGCGTCCAGGTCATCGAGCCCGACGCGCCGGCGATGGCGTCCTCGATCATGCGCGGCGGCGGTGTGTAGAAGCGCAGCAGCATGCGCATCGCCCACGGCGGCTGCGCTCCGGGAATCAGCGTCTGGCCGCCTTCCAGCGGCAGCCAGGCGGCGAAGCGCACGCCACTGCCGGTGCGGCCCTGCTGCCCGCGCAGGGCCGAGAGCAGGATCAGGGAGCGCTGCAGCAGGTCGGCGTGATACTGCTTGTTGGATCCCCAGGAGGCGTAGATGAGCGTGCGGCGCGAGGCGGCCAGGCGTTCGGCCATGCGCCGTTGCACGCCGGGCTTCACCCCGGTGACCTCCTCGACCCGTTCCGGCGAGTAGGCCGAGAGGCGCTCGCGCAGGTGCTCCATCACCGGGCGCACGGCGACGGTCCCGCCGGGCGTCGTCACGTCGTAGCGGCCCTCCAGGGCGGGGCGCAGGTCGCCGAGCTCGAGGGAGTCGAAGAAGCGCCCGTGACTGCCCGGCGCCTCGGCGATGGCGCGCGTCTCCAGGTCCCAGACGTAGAAGACCTCGTCGCTGCCGCCCTCTTCCAGGTCCGACTGGCGCAGGAAGCGGCGCGTGTCCTCGCGCACCAGGAACGGGAGGTCGGTCTGCTCGCGGACGTAGTCCTCGTCCACGGCTCCGCGCTCGAGGATCTCCCGCGCCATCCCCAGGGCCAGCGCCGCGTCGCTGCCCGGCCGCGGGTTGATCCAGAGCGAGGCGTGGGTGGCCGACGGCGAGTAGTCGGGCGCCACGGTGATGACCTCGGTGCCGCGGTAGCGCGCCTCGGCGGCGAAATGCACGTCGGGGATGCGGGTGGCTACCGGGTTGCAGTGCCAGAAGAGCAGCGTATCGGAGCGCATCCAGTCGTCGGAGCTCCCGTCGACGAAGCTGGTGCCCCAGGTCTGGAAGGCGCCCATGGCCAGGTCGCCGGTTCCTCCGAAGCCGTCCAGCAGCGTCGCGCCCAGCAGGGAGAAGAGCCGCATCTCTCCCAGGCTGTCAGGGCCGTCGTCCACGTTGGAGGTGCCGTTGTCGTAGACCACGGTCTCGGGCCCGTTCTCCTCGACGGCGTCGAGGATGGCGTCCGACAGGCGGGTGAGCGCCCGCTCCCAGGAGATCCGGCGCCAGCGGCCCGAGCCGCGCGGCCCGACGCGTTCCAGCGGGTGCGTGACACGATCCGGGGACACCATCAGGTCGCTGTAGCAGGCGCCCTTCTGACAGCCCCGCGGAGCAAAGTCCGGAAGGCCCGGAACGTCGCGTTCGTAGACGTCGGCCTGTTCTTCGCGCCACACCACGCCGTCCTTCACGAAGAGGTCGAAGGCGCAGGCGCTGAAGCAGTTGGCGCGCAGGTGGGTGCCGCGCACGACCCGGTCCCAGCGCCAGGCGGTGCGGTAGAGGTCTCCCGCGCCCCGATAGGTGGGTGCGACGGCGGCCTCGGCTGCGCCGCCCTGTGTCGCTGCCAGCGCCGCACGCGGCACCAGCGCGCGCAATGCCAGGGCCAGCGAGCCCGCCGTGCCCGCGGCCAGCAGCTCGCGCCGCGTGAGGCCGTCCACGCTAGGCCTCCGCGCCGAGCCGGGCTGCGCGGCTCCGGGGTCGCATGACCAGCGCCACCAGCAGGGCCGCCGAGAGGGCGGCGATCCAGATGCCCATGGCCTCGTCGTAGTGGCCGGTGGCGTCGAAGAGCACACCCGCGGTGACGGGTCCTGCCGCCGCGGCCAGCATCGCCGCCAGCTGGAGCAGCCCGAAGAGCGTGCCGAAGCGGTCCACGCCGAGGGTCTCCTTGGCCAGGGCGGGGATCACCGCCGCGTAGGTTCCCAGGGCGATCCCGTACAGTGCGACGAAGCCGGCCAGGTAGGCAGGGGTCGCAGCCGCCGGCAGCAGCGTCAGGGAGAGCGCGCCCAGGAAGAGCGCCGTGCGCATGATCGGCAGCGTGCCGAAGCGGTCCGCGAGCCAGCCTCCCGCGATCTTGCCCACGGCCGAGACGCCGATCGTGGCGCCGAGGGCGAACGCCGCGGTTGCCCCGCTGAAGCCGCTGTCGGTGAGGTAGGGCACCAGGTGCACCGAGATCGCGAAGGTGGCCAGGCCCGGCAGCACCATCAACGCCAACAGGCCGCGCAACCCGGGGCGGCCCAGCTCGCGCAGCGAGGGCAGGGCGGGCTTGGGACGCTCTGCCTCGGTGTGCCGCTCGAGCCGGCCGCGCGGCAGGGCGAAGGCCAGGCAGGGAAGAGGCGTCAGCACCAGCAGCGTGCCCATCACCATGTAGGTGCCCCGCCAGCCCAGGGCCTCGATGGCGGCATGTGCGGCCGGCGCCAGCGCCAGGGCACCCGCGCTGGCGCCCGTGCCCGCGATGCCCAGGGCCAGCGCCGTGCGGTCGCGGACCCGCAGCGTGATCGCGATGGTGAGGGGCAGCAGTGCGCAGCCGGCGAAGCCCATCCCGAGGAAGACGTTGGCCACCACGAAGTGCCAGGGCGCCTGCATGACCACCACGATCGCGAAGCCCGTGGCGAGGAGGCCCACCCCCCAGAGCATGGGCACGCGCACGCCGTAGCGATCCACGGCGATCCCCACGCCGGGCGTGGACAGGGCGGCCACCGCTGCTCCCACGGCGACGCCCAGGGACAGGCCGGTGCGGGGCCAGCCGTTGGCTTCGGTGATCGCGTTGATGAACACGCCGACGGTGTCGATCCCGCCGCCGATCAGCATGAAGGAGATCACGAAGCCGGCCGCCACCAGGGGGAGAGAGGCGCGCAACGTGCCCGCGTCGGCTTCGGGCGGGCTCGTCATGTGGCCACCCGACAGGGCCAGATCCGGTAGGCCCCAGCGTCGAAGTGCGTCTCGACGCGGAACTCGGCGGCCTCGAGGCGCTCGCCCATCTCCCGAGCCGTGTAGCTGGCGAAGTCGTCGCTCTCCAGGTACTCGAAGGCATGCAGGGCGCGGAACAGGAGGCCGCGACCCGGGCTGCTGGGCACCCGGTAGTCGGCAAACAGCACGCGCGCGCTGGCGACCCGCCGCACCTCCGCCAGCACGCTACTGCGCTCGTCTTCCGCCATCTCGTGCAGCGCCATGGTGCAGGTCACGAGGGGAAAGGAGGCGTCGCGGAAGGCCAGCTGGCGCGCGTCCATGCGCACCAGGCGAACCTTCGCTGCGAACTCGGACGCCCGGGCCTTGCGCTCCGCCTCTCGGAGCATTCCCGCCGCGACGTCGATGCCCACCACCGGCGCACCGCCGCCGGCCACCGCCAGGGCCACCCCTCCGGTCCCGGTGCAGACGTCGAGGCAGCGCTCCTCCGGTCCTGCGCCCGCGTGCTCGGCCATGGTTCGCCACAGACGCTGAAACCCCAACAGGCGGACGACGGGATCGTAGAGCGGCGCCGCCCGCGAGAGAAACCGAATCTGTCCGGGCCGCGACACATCGACCTCGTTGGTGCGCCTTACGCTTTTCTCACGTCCACGTGGACCGCGCGGTCGATCGGAATCGGCTGCCAGTGGATGCCCCGGTACTGCAGGTGCCCGTACCCGCCGGCGAGGTGCAGCCACTTGATCATGCCGGGCTCCACGTTCTCCGCGCCGCGCCACTTCTCGAACTGGAAGGGCTCGTAGCCGTTGTAGATGATGACCTGCCCCGGGCGGGTTCCCGGCGAGCGGCGCACGCGGATCCGGATCTTGCCCATGTCGTTGTACAGCTCGGCCAGGTCGTCGTTCTCTAGGCCGCGGGCCGCCATGTCTTCCGGACACATGTACATGACCGGATGGCCGCGATGGGTGCCGAGCATGAGCCGGCTGGTGTGGTTCATGGAGTGGATGCTCCAGCGCGGGTGCCCGCTGGTCATCCGCAGCGGGAAGTCCCCTCCGTGACGCGGGTTGTCCTTGTGGATGGGGAGCTGCTCCCCGGCCTCCAGGTACCAGTCGTGGTCGATGTAGAACGACGCCCGGCGCGTGAGCGTCGGGTAGGGCTTCAGGCCCTCCACGTGGTTTCGCCACGGCGTGTGGGTGCGGTTCGGCTCGATCGGGGACTGCTGGCACATCATCATGGCCGAGTTGCCCCAGCCCACGGCGCGCACCGCCCCCTTCTCTCGCAGCGAATCGATGGTGGTGTCGGCGGGGATCGTGCCCAGGAAGGCGCTGTCGCTCACGATCTCCTCCACCAGGCGGTCGTCGTCGGCCAGCACGCCTCCCTTGGTGAGCCGGTCCCAGAGCCCCTCGATGCCCACGGGCTCGCCGTTGCGGCGCAGCCACGGCTTCACGCCCCGCTCCTTCAGGCGCACCTCCAGGGCCTTGGCCAGGCCCTGGACCATCTGCCACTCGCTCCGAGCCTCGCCCGGGGGCTCGGCCGCCTTCTCGATCAGCTGCACGTGCAGGTGCATCGGGCTGGCGTAGGGCTGGTTGGTCTTCTCGTAGTGCTGGGCCGCCGGCAGGATGTAGTCGGAGTAGAGGCCCGTGGTGTTGATCCGCCAGTCCACCGACACGATCGTCTTGAGCTTGGGCCAGAGGTGCTTCAGGAGCAGATCCGCCCCCCCGCGCTGGCGGCGCAGCAGATTGCCGCCCACCTCGATCAGGAAACGAGGCTCGGCCTTGAGCGCGGCCTCGGCTCCGGGCGACCACCAGCCCTTCTCGATGGCCTCCTCGAAGTACTCGTCGAAGCTGCGCTTCATGCCGGGATCGCCCCAGCCGGGCCGGTTCCAGATCTCCTTGTAGCCGCAGTGGTGGTACCAGAAGAAGGCCGGCGGCGTGAACAGGCCCATCATGGCCGCCATCATCTGCTCCACCTTGTAGGCGAGCATCTCATCGGTGAGGGTCGGGTCCTCCTCGCCCAGGCTCTTCACGATCGAGTTGCGGAGTACGTTGGTGCCTCCCGTGTACTCGGTTCCGACGCCTTCCTTGATCAGCGTGGTGAACATCCCGTCGTTCAGGCCCACCGCCCAGCTCCGCAGGCCGGTGCCGTGCTTGCCCCAGTTGCCCGTGAGGCCCAGCAGCAGGGCCATGGAGCGCTCCATGAGGTCGCCGTGGTAGTACTTGCCGGAGTTCCAGCCCATCAGGAAGCGCGTTCGCTTGGCCGCCACCTTGCGGGCGATCTTGCGGGTGGTGTCCGGGTGGATCCCGGTCAGCGCCTGCACCTTCTCGGGCGTGTAGTCGCGGTCCAGCATCTCCCGCAGTCCGACCATCACCGGGCGCACCGTTACCTCGGAGCCGTCGGCAAGCTTTGCTTGGGCCGAGCCCTCCAGCGCCGGGTCCACGTCGCCGGGATCCAGCGTTGCGCGGGATGCCTCTACCACGTCTCCGCTGCGCGCGTCGAGCCAGTAGAACTGCTCGTCGGAGCCGTCCCCCAGATCGCTCGCGCGCAGGAAGCGGTCGTTGTCGTCCCGTACCAGGAGCGGCAGGTCCGTCTGCGTCTTGGCGAACTCCAGATCCGCGAGACCCTCGGCGAGGATCGACTGGCACATGGCGTTGGAGAAGGCCGCGTCGGTCCCGATCTCGATCGGCACGTGGATGTCGGCGTGGACCGTGGACGGGCTCACGTCCGGCGCGATCGTGATCACGTCGCTTCCGTTGTACCGGGCTTCCTGGACGAAGTGGTACCAGGTCATGTTCGTGTACACGGGATTGGAGTGCCAGATCAGGATCAGCTCGCTCTTGAAGAAGTCGTCCGCGCCCGGGGCCGGATCGAACTTGCCGAACGTGGTGTAGATCCCCGGGCTGAAGTCGTTGATCTCCGCCTGGAGGTCCGTGACCGTGAAGCCGATCTGCGCCGAGAAGATGTTCCAGAGGATCTGCTGGAGTCCGCCCTCGCCGGGAGTGCCGATGTGGTACAGGGACTCGGGTCCCTGCTCCTCGACGGCGTCGATGATCGCGTCCGCCAGCTCGCTGTAGCACTGCTCCCAGGAGATGGCCTCGAACTTGCCCTCTCCGCGCTCGCCCACCCGCTTCATGGGATGGAGCACGCGCTCTTCGTTGTAGTGCTGCTGGCTCCAGGCGGCGCCCTTCTGGCAGCCCATGGGGTTCATGTCGGGGACGCCCGACTCGATGGTCGGGAAGATCGAGGCCTGCTCCTCGCGGATGATCTTTCCGTCGCGGGAGTAGATGCGCCACGGGCAGCCGCCCGGGTAGCAGTCCACTGCGTGGCAGCCCCAGGTCACCTTGTCCCACTTCCAGCGGTCCCGGTAGCGCTCTTCGGAATCTCGGCAGGGGGGGGTCGGTGCGGTGGTCATGACGTCCTCCAATCGATGTCGGCCGGCTCCGCGGTGAAGGGCCCCAGGAACTCCTCCCAGCGGTATCCGATGAGCGTGTCCATCAGCTCCGACGGCTCGCCGTTCCTGCGGCGGGCCATCTCCTTCTCCAGGGTCCCGATGGCGTCTCCCACCCGCGGCCCGAACTCGGTCTCCAGCAAGTCGAGCGGGATGCGCCGCTCACCCTCTTCGATGGTCCCGTCCGGGGCCACCCGGAAGGGCGCCAGGGGCGGGACGTAGAACACGTTGGGCTCGGTGTTGAACTCGGGGTGGTGCGGCAGGGCCACCTCCCACTGGTCCACCAGCTTGTGGACCGGCGAGTTCTCCTCGTCCCGGTAGCCCACGAACACCGCGCGGCCCGGGCACTGGCGTACGCAGGCCGGTGCCACGTTCTTCTCCATGCGCGGGAAGCAGCCGATGCAGTGCTGGCCGATCTCCCGGACCTTGTTGAAGTAGATCTTCTTGTAGGGGCAGGCGCGCGCGCAGGCCTGGTTGCCCTCGCAGCGGTCCTCGTCCCGCAGCACCACCCCGAAGTCGTCGCGCTTGTAGAGCGCCTGGGTGGGGCAGGCCTCGAGGCAAGCCGGCTTCGTGCAGTGATTGCAGATGCGCGGCATGTAGTAGAAGTACGCGTTGGGGAACTCGCCGGCGCCCTCGTCCTCGTCCCAGTTCATGGCCCACTCGGCTTCGCCGTCCACGGGCTGGAATCGGACATGTTCCGCAGAGGTGTGGACCTCCTTCCAGTTGTAGGCCGAGCCGGAGCGGCTTCCGAACTCCTCGGGGGTGGGATTCTTGCCCAGCACCACCTTGCCCTGGGCGTCGTAGCCCCCGCCCATCGCCTCCCAGTCGCGGGGAGTCCCGCGGCCGGGGATGGTATTCACGCTGCACCACCACTGCTCATCCGCCCCGGGCTCCTCCTGGTGCCACAGCACCTTGCAGGCCACGGAGCAAGTTTGGCAGCCGATGCACTTGTTCAGGTCGAATACGAACGCAATCTGCCGACTCATGTCGTCTCCCTATCCGGTCGCGTCGAACTTCTCCACGTCGACCCGAGTGTCGCGATCCACCTGGTTGGGCTCGTAGTGGGCATACCCCCAGCGCAGGTGGCCGTAGTCCCCAACGAGCTGTGTCACCTTGAACGGGCTCGGGGAGAGCGCCTGATGGCTGATCCCCGTCCGGAACTGGTACGGCTCCCAGGCGTGGTAGATGTGGACCTGGCCCGGGCGGATCCCCTCCGAGAGCTTGGCGCGGGCCACGAAGGCCTCCAGGTCGTTCTTCACACGCACCAGGTCGTGGTCCTCGATGCCGCGGGCGCGGGCCTGGTCGCGGTTCAGGAAGACCACCGGCTCGCCCCGCTGCAGGCGCAGCATCATGGCGTGGTCGCGCCACATGGCGTGGACGCTCCAGCGCGTGTGCGCGCCGGTCAGGGTGAAGGGGTGGTCGCCGCCGGCGGCCGGCGGCTGCTTGTGGGTGGGGAGCTCCTCGCCCAGCTTCAGGAACCAGGGATGGTCCACGTAGAACTGCTGGCGGCCGCTCTGGGTCGGGTAGGGGTGCTTCTTCTCCACGAAGTCGCGCATGGGCACCACGGGCTCTTCCAGCGAGTAGTCGGAGTAGATGCCCGCCGTGCCGCCCTCCGGACCCAGGCTGCGGATGCGCACGGCGCCGCCCTGCTCGCGGAGGTCCTCCAGGGTCACGCCGCTCGTCGCGCCGGACACGCCCAGGATGAAGCGCAGCACCTCCTCCTGGGCATCCGGGCCGAAGCGGCCGTCGTCGCTGAAGCGCTCGCCGAGACGGTCGATGGCGCACTCCTGGCCGCGGAAGCCTCGGATCGTCCCTACCCCGCGCCGTTGCGCCTCGGCGCCCACCCTCGCGGCGAGCTGCGAGAAGATCTCCCACTCGGGCTTCGACTCGCCCCGGGGCGGAACCGCGCGATCGCCCAGGGTCACGTAGGGCACGAAGGCGGCGATGTACTTGATGCCGATCTTCTCGTACCAGCCGGCCGCCGGAAGCAGGAGGTCCGAGTAGCGGGCCGTCTGGCTGATGCGGAAGTCGATGGTCGTGATGAGCCGGGCCTTGGCGAACAGGGTGTCGCGGATGCGCTCTCCGCCGCTGGAGTGGCGCAGGACGTTCCCGCAGAAGTTGAACAGCACCTCCGGCGGGGCGCTGCCCGGCGCCGGGCTCACCGGGAAGTGCTTCTTCTCCAGGGCCTCGGCCAGGTAGGGCGCGGCTCCCTCGGGAAGCTCCGCCTCGCCCGGGAGGGGGCCGCCCGCCGTCTCCCCGAGCCCGCCGTGCACCGCGTGGAAGATCGTGCTGGGGACGTACATCCTCTCGAACTCATGGCGCACGGCCTCGCTGTCGATGAGGGAGCGCGCCATCAGCATGCCCAGGTGCGGTAGGTCGAGCTGGTCCTGCATCGCCACCACGCCGAGCCCGTCCAGCGCCACGAACGCCCCGGAACGCCAGCCGCCGCCCGCGCGGCCCAGGTTTCCCGTCAGCGAAGCCATCAGGATCTGGGAGCGCTGGATCAGGTCCGAGTGGTAGTTCTTGCAGCTCCCCCACTGGGAGAGGATCAGCGACGCGCCGGCGCCGGCGAAGTCGCGCGCGAAGCGCCGAATCACGCTCGGGGCGACGCCCGTGATGGGGCCCGCCTTCTCGGGGCGGAGATCCCGGTCCAGGCGCTCGCGCAGCAGCGAGAAGACGCTGCGCACGGTCGCCTTCTGGCCCGAGCGGAGCTTCACCTCTTGCTTCACCTCGAGCGCGGGTCGCACGCCCGGCGGCATGGTCAGGGTCTTGTCCATGCTGCCCGCCGTACCCGGTGCCCAGACGAGTCCGCCGTTCTGCTCGTCCCAGATGGCGAAGCGGTCGTCGCGTCCCCCGTCGTAGACATCGGCCTCGCGCAGCAGGCGGCCCGTGTCCGCGAGCACCAGGAAGGGGAGGTCCGTCTGCTCGCGGATGTAGGCGGCGTCGTGCAGTCCCTCTTCGAGAATCACCTGGCAGGCCGAGAGGGCCAAGGCCGCGTCGGTGCCGGGCTTGACCGAGATCCAGAGGTCGGTGTGTATCGCGCTCTGGTTGTAGTCGGGGGCGATGCACGTCACCCGGGCTCCCCGGTAACGCGCCTCGTGCACGTAGTGGGCGTCGGGGATCCGGGCGGCCGCGGGATTGAACGCCCACAGGATCAGGTTGTCGGAGCGGAACCAGTCATCGGAGGTTCCGTCGGTGTGGGGCGTTCCCAGGGTGATGGTCCCGCCCACGGCGAGGTCGCCGATCTGGCCCATGGAGTCGGTCAGCGGGGCGCCGATCTGCCGGAAGAAGCGCAGGGCGGCGGCCGTGTTGGCGCCGTAATCGACATTGGGGCCCAGCTCGCACAGGGCGCCTTCGCCGCCGCGCTCGACGAGCACGTCCACCAGGTTGCGGGCGATCTCTTCCAGCGCCTCGTCCCAGGAGATGCGCTTCCAGCGCCCGGAGCCGCGCGGGCCCACCCGGCGCAAGGGGTGCAGCATGCGGGTCGGTCCCAGCAGCAGGTCGCTGCAGCTCGCGCCCTTCTGGCAGCCGCGGGGATTGAAGTCCGGGACGTCCGCATTGGAGGCGGCGTAGGGCGCCGACTGCTCCTCGCGCCACACGATCCCGTCTCGCACGTAGAGGTTCCACGCGGTTCCACGCGCAGGACGACACGCAGTTGACGTTGGTGTGGGTGCCGCGGACCACCCGGTCCCAGCGCCAGCGCGCCCGGTACACGTCCTTCCAGTCGGCGTACGACACGCCGCTCGCGGCGTGTGCGGGAGCCGGAGACAGCCAGGCCAGGCGGTTCAGCCCAAGTGCGAGCCCGCCGGCCATGCTGGTCTGGAGGAACTGACGCCGCGAGAGCAACTTTACCTCCCGTTCAAACCAGGAGGTAAGGTCGGTCCCGGGCGGAGCTGGTGGTATGACTCCGGTCATAGGCAGCCGGGGTCGGCTCGGGAGCAGCGCGCCGCTGCGGGCTCAGTCGGTCCAGGTACCCGCGATCTTGCGCAGGATTTCCTCGTCGAGGATTCGCACCCGGCCCACGTCGCCGCTCACGATGCCGGCGACCTCGAGCCGCCGGATCACGCGAATCGCCGTCTCGACGCTGGTGCCGGCGGTCTCGGCCAGGGCGCGGCGGGTCACCTGGGCCTCCCCGTTGGGTGCGGCTCGCAGGAGTGCCAAGGCCACGCGCCTGGGCGCCGGGTCGTGGGCGAGCGAGCGCAGGCGATCGTGGGCGTCGCGCAGCCGGCGCGAGACGATCTGCAGGATCTCCACGGCGAGACGGGGATCCTCGTCCAGCAGGCGCAGGAAGGACTCGCGCTTGAGCCACCAGGCGCTCCCCTCGGTGACGGTCTCGGCGCTGGCCGGGTAGGCGTCCTGCTCCAGCGCGGAAACCGCTCCGAAAATCTCGCCCGGGCCCAGCACGTCGAGCGTGGTGATCTGGCCGCTCGGCGAGCTCTTGTAGAGCCGCACTTCGCCGCGCCGCACGACCCACAGCCGGTCGGCCGGACTGCTCTCGAAGTACAGAACCCGCTGTCGTTCGAAGGTCTTTTCGCTGAGCAGCAGCTTCACGCGTTCGAGCCGCTCGGGAGGGAGGGCTCGAAAGAACTCCGCCTGTCCGATCGCGATGTCAGGCCCCGTGTGCACTGGCTCGCTTCTCACTATGATCGCGATCATACCCGAGCTTCCCGCTCACCGGTTAGGGAGGAGAGGACGTGCCGCCCAAGGATGGGCCGATTCTGGGGGCTTCCGTGGAGCGTGAGGTGTTCGCCCAGCACAGGGAACTCGATTCCCTGTTCGAGGAGGTTCTCGACTCCTTCCGACCGGAGGGGCCGCCGGAGACCACCCTCGAGGCCCTGAAGGAGCTGCGGGAGGCTCTGGAGACCCATTTCGACCAGGAGGATCGGCTCTACTACCCGGCGATCTGGGCGCTGCGGCCGGATCTCGAGCCCCAGCTCAGGACCCTGGTCGACGCCCATGGAGAGTTCCTCGCCCAGCTGGATCGTCTCGGGACCCTGCTGGACCGGGGGGAGCGAGCCGAAGCGAGCTCGGTTTTCGACTACCTGTCTGCCGTCTTCAAGCGGCACGAGGACGCCGAGGAAGCCGCGCTGGCAACCCTGGATCGCGAGATCGACGCCGCCCACTGAACCGGTACGCTAGCTGCGGACCGGCGGCGGGGGACCATGGCGACGGGCTACAACTTCTACGCGATCTACTTCGAGGCCACGCGGCTCTGCAATCTGCGTTGCCCCATGTGCATGACCGGCAGCAACGAGGTTTCGCGCGTGCGGGCCAGCCGCGCGCGGGAGCTGGATCTGGACGAGATTCGCGAGCGGGTGCTGCTGCCGGCCAAGAAGCTTGGCGTGCAGGCCGTGGCCTGGAGCGGGGGCGAGTTCCTGCTGCGCAAGGACGCCCTCGACCTGCTGCGGCTCACGGTAGAGCTGGGCTACAAGGCGAGCCTCTGCACCAACTGC
>JAFDET010000052.1 GCA_019310195.1 Deltaproteobacteria bacterium | reverse complement strand
CGGTGGACTCCTGGGACACCCACTCCTGGTTTACCTTCTACGGGCTGATCGGTCTCTCGCGTCACGCCGACCATCACGCCTGGCCCGCGCGCCCCTACCAGCAGCTCCGGGTCTCGGAGGAGGCGCCCCTTCTCCCGTACGGTTACGTGGGCATGGTGGATCTGGTGATCGGCAAGAACGACGAGTTCCAGCGCCTGGCCACCCAGGAGCTGGGGCGCGTGCGCCTGGGCCCCTTCGCGCCGGGCGAAGACAGGGTGGGCGCTCCCGACCCCCTGGAGCCCGAGGCGTCCCTCCAGCACCTGCAGGCCGTGCACGCGCAGGCCGCACCCCGGCCCGGGCGAGGGACGTGGCAGCGGCTCCCGGTCTGGCTGCGGCGGAGCCTGGTTCTGGCCGGCGTGATCCTGGTCGCGACTCTGGGCGTCCAGTGGGAGACCGGCGCTCAGCAGATGGGCTTCGCGGCGCGGCTGCTGCTCCACGCCTGGGTGCTCGCCGCCTTCGCGGGCGTGCTCTGGCTGCGGGCGCGCATCGAGGCGGCGTCGGGCCAGGAGACCTTGTCCTGGGCGCTGGCCTTCGCGCTGCTCCTGGTCCTGGGTCGTCTCGGCGACGCGGCGCTGCCCGTGCTCGGCTGACCCAGCCCCCGGTCCCGCCGGCCCCGCGCAACCCGCCCGCATCTCGGGCGGGGTAGCGTCCGGGACCGCCTCCCTCCACCGCGGGTCCTTGATCCGCTCCCTGGGCTAGTGTGCAAACGTTCGTTCGCCAGCCCGGGGACCCTCGCACTTGACCGCCGTCACCCCCCAGCCCGGCCGCCGCTCCGGCGAGGCCGATACCCTCACCACCTCGGAGCGCATCCTGGATGCGGCGGAGGCGCTATTCGCCGAGAAGGGCTTCGCGGGCACCGCGGTTCGCGACATCGCTACGCGCGCCGGGCTCCACCCGGGCAGCCTGTACAACCACTTCGAGAGCAAGCAGGCGCTCTACGAAGCCGTGCTGCAGCGGGGCCTGCGCCCGATCTACGAGATCCTGGACCGCGCCGCCGACCCGGAGGCCCCGCCCGGACCCGAGATGCTGGTCGCGCTGATGGCTCACCTGTCGGCGTCGCCGGCCCTGGCCCGCTTGATCCAGCACGAGACCCTGGCCGGAGGCGAGCACGCCATGCGTTTCGTGCGGCGCTGGCTCGAGCCCGTCTATGCCCGGGCCTCGCTGGCCCTGGAGCGCAGCCCCAACCTGGGCGACTGGGACCGCGAGGAGCTGCCGTTGCTGCTGATGACCTACCACCACCTGATCTTTGGGCACTACGCCCTGGCCGGCGCGCTGGGGCAGGTGCTGGACATCGACCTTCTCTCCAGCGACGCAGTGGAGCGGCACACCCGCTTCCTGGTCAAGCTGAGCGAACGGCTGCTCGGCACGGCGGAGGAGGGCGAACGCGGAGGCAACGCGACGTGACCGAACCCGCACCCCTCTCCGGGGCGCACGTCCTCGAGTACACCTACAAGCGCAGTGTCGGCCCCGTGCTGGGGCGCTTCTTCACCGGCCTGCGCGACGGGCGGTTCGAAGGCGTGAAGACGCAGGCGGGGCGCGTGCTCTGTCCGCCCCTGGAGCACGATCCGGAGACTGGCGAGGCCACGACGGACGACTGGGTGGAGGTGGGCCCCGGCGGCACCGTCACCACCTGGGCGTGGATCGCGGAGCCGCGTGACCAGCACCCGCTGGACCGCCCCTTCGCCTTCGCCCTGGTCCAGCTCGACGGCGCCGACACCGGGCTGCTCCACGCGGTGGACGCCGGAGAGGAAGGCCGCATGCGCACGGGCATGCGCGTGCGCGCCCGCTTTGCAGCGGAGCGAGCCGGGCGCATCGAGGACGTCGCCTGCTTCGAGCCGGAGGGCGCCTGATGGCCGACGAACCCAGCAAGACCGTGAAGGCCATCGAGACGCCCACGCGCCTCGAGTACACCTACAGCCCGGGCCGCGCCTCGACGCGCTTCCTGCGCAACATGGAGCGCAAGAAGATCATGGGTCAGAAGTGCACCGGCTGCGGCAAGGTCTACGTGCCGCCCCGGGGCGCCTGCCCCCGCTGCGGTCTGCCCACGGAAGAAGAAGTGCAGGTAGCCGACACGGGAACCGTGGTGAGCTTCACCGTGGTGCGCGTGCCGTCGGACAGCATCCAGCTCGAGCTGCCCTACGCGGCCGGCTCGATCCTGCTTGACGGCGCCGACATCCCGTTCCAGGCGCTGCTCCGAGACGTGGACGTGGCCGACATCCGCATGGGTATGCGTGTCCAGGCGCAGTGGGTCGACGATTCCGAGCTCGGCCCCACCTTCCAGAACATCCAATGGTTCCACCCCATCGACGAGCCCGACGTGCCGTTCGAGCAGTTCCAGGAGCACCTGTGATGCGCGACGTCGCGATCCTCTCCTACGCACAGACACCGTACTGCGCCGCCGAGACCGCGCGCAACGAGGTCGAGATGCTGATGCCCGTGCTCTCCGAGGCCGTGGAGAAGTCGGGCATCCCGCGCAAGGAGATCGGCTTCACCTGCTCCGGCAGCACCGACTACCTGGCCGGTCAGTCCTTCTCCTTTGTGATGGCGGTGGACGCCCTGGGCGCCTGGCCGCCGATCCGCGAGTCCCACGTGGAGATGGACGGCGCCTGGGCGCTGTACGAGGCGTGGGTGAAGATCCAGACCGGCGAGGTGGACTCGGCCCTGGCCTTCTCCTTCGGGCGCGCGTCCATGGGTGACCTGCCGTCCGTCCTTGTGATGCAGCTCGACCCCTACGTGCTGGCGCCGCTCCACCCGGACGCCATCAGCCTGGCGGCCCTGCAGGCCCGGGCGCTGCTCGACTCCGGCCGCTCCAGCGAGCGCGAATGGGCGGAGATCGCGGCGCGCTCGCGGCGCGACGCCATGGACAACCCCGACGCCCTGCTGCGGGGGCAGGTCGATGTGGATGCGCTGCTGGCCGAGCCCTGCACGGCCTCTCCACTCCGGCCCCACGCCTGTCCGCCGGTCACCGACGGTGCTGCGGCCATGGTCATCGCGGCGGGCGACCGGGCGCGGGGTGCGGCGCAGAAGCCGGTCTGGATCCGGGGTATCGACCACCGGCTCGATCCCCACCATCCGGGCGTACGCGACCTGACCCTGTCTCCTTCCACGGCGATCGCCGCGGAGAAGGCGGGCGCGAGCGGCAGCTTCGACCTGGCGGAGCTTCACGCGCCCTTCGCGCCCCAGGAGGTCATCCTGCGCCAGGCGCTGGGGCTGGGCGAGGACGTGCAGATCAATCCCTCGGGCGGCGCCCTGGCCGCCAACCCGATGATGGTGGCCGGCCTGGCGCGGATCGGTGAGGCGTCCCGCAGGATCCAGGCCGGCAACGCGAGCCGCGCGCTCGCTCATGCGACCCAGGGGCCCTGTCTGCAGCAGAACCTGGTCTGCGTTCTGGAGGCGGACTGATGGGCCAGCCCTGTGCAGTCGTCGGCATCGGTCAGACCAAGCACGACGGCAAGCGAATCGACGTGTCCCAGGTGGGTCTGGTGCGCGAGGCCGCCCTGCGCGCCCTCGAAGACTCGGGCTGCACCTGGAGCGACATCGACGCCGTGGTGATCGGGAAGGCTCCCGATCTCTTCGAAGGCGTGATGATGCCCGAGCTCTTCCTGGCGGACGCGCTGGGGTGCGCGGGAAAGCCCATGCTGCGCGTGCACACGGCGGGCAGCGTGGGGGGCACGACGGCCGTGGTCGCCGCCAGCCTGGTGCAGGCGGGCATCCACGAGCGCGTGCTCACGGTGGCCTACGAGAAGCAGTCGGAGAGCAACGCCATGTGGGCGCTCTCCATCAAGATTCCCTTCAGCGCCACGGTGGTGGCCGGCGCCGGCGGCTACTTCGCGCCGCTGATCCGCGGCTACATGCACCGCTCCGGCGCGCCCGAGGACACGGGCATCCGTGTGGCCCTGAAGGACCGGAAGAACGCGCTCAAGAACCCCTACGCGCACCTCAAGTTCCCGGACATCGACTTCGACCAGGTGGCGGCCTCGCCCATGCTCTGGGACCCGATTCGTTTTCTGGAGACCTGCCCGTCCTCCGACGGCGCGTGTGCCATGGTGCTGGCCAGCGAAGAGGCGGCGCGCGGGGCCGAGCGGCCGGCCTGGGTCCACGCCACGGCCATGCGCAGCGAGCCGACCATGTTCTCGGGGCGCGATCAGGTGAACCCGCAGGCGGGCAAGGACTGCGCCGCCGAGCTCTACAAGAAGGCGGGCATCGCAGACCCGCGCAAGGAGATCGACTGCGCGGAGATCTACGTCCCCTTCAGCTGGTTCGAGCCCATGTGGATGGAGAACCTGGGCTTCGCCGAGGAAGGGCAGGGCTGGAAGATGACCTACGACGGCGCCACGGCCCTGGACGGTGACATGCCGGTCAACATGTCCGGCGGCGTGCTCTCCTCCAACCCCATCGGCGCGTCGGGAATGCTGCGCTTCGCCGAGGCTGCGCTTCAGGTTCGCGGTCAGGCCGGCGAGCATCAGGTGGACGGCGCGCATCGCGCGCTGGGCCACGCCTACGGCGGCGGCTCCCAGTACTTCTCCATGTGGATCGTCGCCGACTACAAGCGCTAGGAGCTCCCATGCACTTCAACATGGCGGACCTCTTCGAGGGCATCGCCGACGCGGTCCCGGACCGCGAAGCCGTGATCTGCGGCGAACGGCGCCTCACCTATCGCCAGCTCGACCGGCGCGCCAACCGCCTGGCCCACCACCTGGCGGCCAGGGGCGTCGGGCCCGGTGACCACGTCGGCTGCTACCTGCACAACGGGACCGAGTACCTGGAGACCATGCTCGCCTGCTTCAAGGTCCGGGCCGTCCCCGTCAACATCAACTTCCGCTACGTCGAGGACGAGCTTCGCTACCTGTTCTCCGACGCGGATCTGGTGGGGGTGGTGCATCACCGCGAGTTCGCGCCCCGGGTGGCCGCGGTGCGCGACGCCATGAAGGACCAACGCCTCTTCCTGGCGGTGGACGACGGATCCGGCGCCGAGACCGACTCCGAGGACTATGAGCAGGCCCTGGCTGCCTCGTCGGAGGAGCGCGGCTTCCCCGAGCGGTCGCCGGACGACGTCTACATCATCTACACCGGCGGAACGACCGGCATGCCCAAGGGCGTGATGTGGCGCCACGAGGACCTCTTCTTCGCAGGCATGGGCGGCGGCTTCCCGACGGCCCAGCCGGCGGCCACGCCCGAAGAGGTGCCCGAGCGGGCCGCGGCCGGCGGCGTGGTGACGATGATGCCGGCGGCGCCGCTGATCCACGGCGCCGCGCAGCTGGCCAGCTTCATTGGCTTCTGGTCCGGCTACAAGGTGGTGCTGGTCCCGCGATACCGCGGGCCGGAGGTCTGGCGGCTGGTGGAGCGCGAGAAGGTGCTCACCATCACCTTGGTGGGCGACGCCATGGTTCGCCCACTGGTGGAGGCGCTCCAGGAGAAGGACTACGACACGTCGTCGTTGCTGGTGCTGTCCTCGGCGGGCGCCATTCTCTCCGACGCGGTGCGCGCCCAGCTCAAGGCGAAGATCCCCAACCTGACCATCATGGACTCCTGGGGCTCGTCCGAGACCGGGAACCAGGGCAGCGCCGCGGAGGGCTCGTCGCCCGACAAGGGCCTGCGCTTCCAGATGAACGAGCGCAACTCGGTGCTCGACGACAACCTGGATCCCGTCGAGCCGGGCTCCGGTGTCGTCGGCATGCTGGCCCAGAAGGGCAACATCCCGCTGGGTTACTACAACGACCCGGAGAAGACCGCGCGCACCTTCGTCGAGAAGGACGGCGTGCGTTGGGTGCTGCCCGGAGACATGGCCACGGTGCTGGAGGACGGGACCATCCAGGTCTTCGGCCGCGGCTCCGTCTGCATCAACACCGGTGGTGAGAAGGTCTACCCGGAAGAGGTGGAGGCGGCGCTCAAGGCCCATCCGGACGTCTTCGACGCCGTCGTGGTGGGCGTGCCGGATCCGCGCTGGGGCCAGCGGGTGGCGGCGGTGGTGCAGGCCCGCGACGGGCGGACTCCGTCGTTCGCCGACCTGGATGCCCACTGCCGCACGAAGGTCGCGGGCTACAAGGCGCCCCGGGAGCTTCACCTGGTGCCGGAGATGCGCCGCTCGCCCTCCGGCAAGGCGGACTATCCGTGGGCCAAGAAGCTGGCGGAGGCCGGCGACTGCCGTGTCTCCGACGGAGGCAAGAACGCATGAGGCTCCACGACGTCGACCTGTGCGATCCCGATGTGTTCAACGACGGCATTCCCCACGACTACTTCATCGACGGCATCAAGGAGATGCCGGTTCGGTTCACGCCGGAGGCGAACTGATGGCCGAGCTCGGATTCTGGAACTTTGCCCAGCAGGACCCCGACAAGCTGGCGCTGGTGGCGCCCGACGGGCGCGAGTGGACCCGGGGCGAGCTGCTCGCCGAGTCCAACCGCATCGCCCACGGTCTGCGCGCCCTGGGGCTGGGCCACGGGGACTGTGTGGCCGTCGTGCTGCCCAACTGCGTCGAGTTCATGGCCCTCTACCTGGCGGTGACCCAGGTGGGCATGTACCTGACGCCGATCAACAACCACCTGACCGGGCCGGAGATCGCCTACATCGTGGGCGACTCGGGAGCCAAGGTCTTCATCGGCTCCGCCAAGTTCGGCGAGGCGTGCGATGTCGCTCGGCGAGAGGCGGACTTTCCGGCCGAAGCCGCGTTCTCCGTGGGCGAGCTCGAGGGCTTCCGTCCGCTGTCCGAGCTGACCGACGGCCAGCCGGACACGCTGCCCGAGGACCGCAAGGCCGGCAACGTCATGAACTACACCTCCGGGACCACCGGCAAGCCCAAGGGCGTGAAGCGCGGCCTGCCGGAGCTATCGCCAGACCTCGTTTTTACCCTGATGACCGGCTTCCTGGCCATGTTCGATCTGACGCCCGAGGACGACAACGTCCACATCTGCGGCTCGCCGCTCTACCACACGGCCGTGCTGGTCTTCTCCGGCGCGTCCCTGCACATGGGCCACGCCGTGGTGCTGATGGAGAAGTGGCAGCCCGAGGAGATGCTGCGTCTGATCGACGAGTACGACGTCACCCACAGCCACATGGTGCCCACCCAGTTCCACCGGCTGCTGAGCCTGCCCGAGGAGGTGCGCGCTGGCTACGACGTGTCGTCGCTGCGCGCCATGGTGCACGCCGCAGCGCCGTGCCCCGTGGAGACCAAGTGGAAGATGCTCGACTGGTGGGGCGACGCCATCTACGAGTACTACGCCGCCACCGAGGGCGGCGGCACCCTGGCCAAGCCCGGCGAGTGGCGCAAGAACCCGGGCACGGTCGGCAAGGCCTGGACCAACGCCGACGTCAAGATCTACGACGAAGCGGAGCAGGAGCTCCCGGCCGGTGAAACCGGGACCGTCTACATGCTGCTGGGCCAGGCCGACTTCGAGTACAAGGACGACAAGAAGAAGACCCGTGACAACCGCATCGGCAACTACTTCACGGTCGGCGACATCGGCTACCTGAACGAGGGCGGCTACCTCTTCCTCTGCGACCGCAAGAACGACATGATCATCTCCGGCGGCGCCAATCTCTATCCGGCAGAGATCGAGGCCGAGATGATCCAGTGCCCCCAGGTGGCCGACGTGGCCGTATTCGGCATTCCCCACGACGACTGGGGCGAGGAAGTCAAGGCGGTCGTGGAGCTGGTGGACGGCGTCGAGGCCGGCGACGAGATCCGGGACGCGATCTTCGAGTTCCTGAAGCCCCGGCTGGCCAAGATGAAGACGCCGCGCAGCATCGACTTCATCGACGAGATGCCGCGGGATCCCAACGGCAAGCTCTACAAGCGCAAGCTGCGGGATCCCTACTGGGAGGGGCGCGATCGCGCCATCTGAGTGGCCCCGGGGATTCGCTAATCTCCGGCCGCCCGACCGAGGAGCTGCGGTGGATTTCGCCTTTTCCGAAGAGCAGGACGCCTTCCGAGAGATGCTGCGGCGTTTCTTCGAGGAGAAGTGCCCGACGACCGAGGTGTTTCGCCTCATGGAGACCGACGCCGGCTACGACCCCGGCGTCTGGAAGCAGATGGGCGAGGAGCTGGGCCTCCAGGGCCTGCTGATTCCCGAGGAGTACGGCGGCCAGGGCTTCGGCTTCCTGGAGCTCGGCATCGCTCTCGAAGAGATGGGCCGGGTGCTCCTGCCTTCGCCTTTCTACGCCTCGGCCTGTCTGGCGGCCAACGCGATCCTGGCGGCCGGCGACGAGGCGCAGAAGTCCGAGCTGCTGCCTGGAATCGCTTCGGGGGAGACCTTGGCCAGCCTGGCCCTGCTCGACGCCGGCGGCCAGTGGGATCCGGCTTCGCTTCGCATGGAGGCGCGGCCCGACGCAGATGCCTTCGTGCTCGAGGGCGAGAAGACCTGCGTGGTGAACGGAGCCACGGCGGACCTGCTGGTGGTGGCCGCCCGGCTTCCGAGCAGCACGGGCGACGAAGGCCTGTGCCTGCTCACGGTTCGCTCCGACGACGCCGGCGTCACGGCCGAGCCGATGGCGACGCTCGACGCCACCCGCAAGCAGGCGCGGCTGCACCTGCGCGGCGCTCGCGCGCGCTGCCTGGGCGAGCCCGGCGCGGCGGCCGGCGCGCTGCACCAGACCCTGGACCGCGCGGCGATCGCGCTGGCCGCCGAGATGGCCGGCGGTGCCGACCGCTGCCTCCAGATGTCCGTCGAGTACGCACAGCAGCGCAGCCAGTTCGCGCGCCCCATCGGCTCGTTCCAGGCCATCAAGCACAAGTGCGCCGAGGTGCTGTTGGAGGTGGAGCTGGCCCGCTCCGCCGCGTGGTGGGCCTGCTGGACCGCCGCCGAGGACAACGAGGAGCGCGGCGAGGCCGCCCACCTGGCCAAGGCCTGCTGCGCCGACGCGTACCTTCAGGCGGCGGCCGAGAACATCCAGATCCACGGCGGGATCGGCTTCACCTGGGAGGCGGCGCCCCATCTCTACTACCGGCGGGCCAAGGTGTCCCAGACCCTGTTCGGCGACTCGGTCCACCACCGGCGCCGGCTGGTGGAGGGGCTCGGGATCGGGGCGTGAGCGAGGAGACCCTCGCTCAACAGCACCACCACTACCACGCGCTGCGCGTGGCGCGGGTCATCGACGAGACGCCGGATGCCCGCTCCTTCGTACTGGAGATTCCGACGGAGCGGGTCGAGGCCTTCGCCTACCAGGCCGGGCAGCACCTGACGTTCAAGGTGCCCTTCGACGGCCGCGACCTGCTGCGCTGCTACTCGCTGTCCAGCTCGCCGGAGTGCGAGAGCGAGCACAAGGTCACGGTCAAGCGCATCGCGGGCGGGAGCGTCTCCAACTGGATGAACGACAACGTCTCCGCCGGGGACGTGGTGCAGGTGCTGCCGCCGGCGGGACGTTTCGTGCTGCGCGAGGCCGACCGCTCCCTGGTGCTGTTCGCCGGAGGCAGCGGGATCACCCCGGTCATCGCGTTGATCAAGAGCGCCCTGGTCCGCACCGCTCGGCCCATGAAGCTGGTCTACGCCAACCGCGATGCCGCCTCGATCATCTTCGAGGCAGAGCTGCGTGAGCTGCGGACGCGCCACGCGGATCGGCTCGAGGTGGTGCACAGCCTGGACGATTCCGAGGGCTACCTGACGTCCGAGCGCGTGCAGGCCCAGCTGGCGGGGCACGCGGACGCCCACTTCTACCTGTGCGGCCCGGGCGCTTTCATGGAAGCGGTGGAGCAGGGGCTCGAGGCCGCGGGGATTCCGCGTGACGTCGTCTTCAAGGAGCTCTTCGTCTCGCCCGAGGACGACATGCCGACGGCCGAGGAGCGGGCGAGCACCGCCGAGGCCGATGCGGGCGCGCTGGGCTGCGAAACCCTGCTGGTGACCGTCGACGGCGCCACCCACGAGCTGGCCTACGAGGGGGGCAAGACCGTGCTCCAGACCGCGCGCGATGCGGGCGTCCAGCCGCCGTTCTCCTGCGAAGACGGCTACTGCTCCTGCTGCATGGCCAAGCTGATCGAGGGCGAGGTCAAGATGCGCAAGAACGATTGCCTCACGCCGCGCGACCTGGAGGACGGCTGGGTTCTCGCCTGCCAGTCGGTTCCCCAGACGAAGACCGTCAAGATCGACTGGGACGCCGGCTGACCCCGGCGCGGTACACTCCACCCGTGGCCGATCACCTCTTCGTCTACGGGACGCTGCGCCACGACACCGGACACCCGGCGGCGGGCCTGCTGGAGCGCCGCGCCCGCGCCGTGGGCTTCGGGCTGCTGCGCGGGCGCCTCTACGACCTGGGCGCGTACCCGGCCGCGGTGCGCTCCGCCGAGCCCGAGCACCGGGTGCGGGGCATCGTCTATCGGCTCGAGCCGGGGCTGTGCGAGGTGCTGCTGACGGACCTGGACGCCTACGAGGGCGCCGAGTACCGGCGTGAGCTGGCCGCGGTGCGCCTGGAGAGCGGCGAGACGGTGTCGGCCTGGGTCTACCTGTACGCCCGCCCGCCGCCGCCGGGGCGTGTCATCGCCGGCGGCGATTATCGGCGCCGGGACGTCCGGCTGCCGGAGCGCTGATCGATGGAGTGGGAGACGGCAGCATGGCTCGCGCTGGCGGCGATCGTGGTGGTCGTCGGCATCGTGGGGACCGTGGCGCCCGCCATGCCGGGCGCGGTGATCGTGCTGGCGGGCCTGGCCCTGGCGGCCTGGGCCGAGGGCTTCGTCTACGTGGGTCCAGGCGCCCTGGCGGGGCTCGCCGCCCTCACGGTGTTGACCTACGTGGTGGACTTCGCGGCGACGGCCCTGGGCGCCAAAAAACTGGGCGCCAGCCGGCGCGCGGGCGTGGGCGCGGCCCTGGGTGCGCTGGTGGGCCTCTTCTTCGGAATCCCCGGAGTGATCATCGGGCCCTTCGCGGGCGCCGTGCTGGCCGAGCTGACCGCCCAGAGCACCCTGGAGCAGGCCGGGCGCGCCGGGCTGGGCGCCTGGATCGGTCTGGTCTTCGGCACCGCGGCCAAGCTGGCGCTGGTCTTCACGATGATCGGAATCTTCCTGGCCCTGCGCCTGTTCGCATGAGTGCGGACAGCGCCCGCATCTGCGGCGCGTGCAGCCTGTGTTGCACGCTGCTGCGCGTGGACGAGCTGGGCAAGCCGGGTGGCACGCCCTGCAGGAACCAGCGCAGCGACGGGCCGGGCTGCGGCATCCACGTCACGCGCCCCTCCATCTGTCGGGCCTACCGCTGCTTGTGGCTCCAGGGCAGTCTCGAACAGCAGGACCGTCCCGACCGGCTCGGGGCGGTGCTCGACCTGCGGCCCGTGGGCGAGTCGCTGCGCCTGGAGGTCAAGCTGGCGGAGCCGGGGGGCTTCGACGCTTCGCCGCGACTGCGGGCCATCGCGGAGCGCTACCGCGGCTCGATGCCCGTGCGCATCACCGATCTGGCGGCTCCGTTGGATCCCGACGCGCCGTTCCGCGTGCTGCTCCCCAACGGCGAAGAGCAGCGCGTTGCGGGCGAGCGGGTCACCCTGCTGCGCGAAGGACGCGTGGTCGCCGAGCGCCGACTTCCGTGGCTCGAGCGCCGCGTGCGGCGCCTGCTGCTGGCGTGGAGCGGCTTCCGGCTGCGCCGGGCCGCCCGCCGGAGGGGCGCATGAACGTCGAGCGCTTTGCCCGACTCGTGCTGGGACTGTCGGCCCTGGCCTTCGCCGGCATCGGCGCCGCCTTCCTGGTGGCGCCGGAGGCGATGGCGGCCCGGGTCGGCGTCTCGCTGGCCGGCGCGACGGCGGCCAACGACGTGCGTGCGGTCTACGGCGGTCTCCAGCTCGGGATCGCGGCCTTCCTGTTCCACAGCGCCCGGCGGCCGGAAACGCTCCGCACCGGACTGGCCGTGCAGCTCTTCACGTTCGCTGGGCTCGCAGCGGCGCGCTTGGTGAGCCTGCTGCTGGACGGCAACCCGGGAGCGCTGGGGCTCGCCCTGCACGCCGCCGAGCTCCTCGGCTTCGCCTGCGGCGCCGTCGCCCGGGCGCGGCTACTCCGCTAGCCGTCTTCGCCTTCCGCGCGCGCCTCGCGCTGGAGCTCGGCCAGGGCCAGCACAATGCGCGCGGCCTGCGGGTTCCCCTCGCGCGCGCGCTGCACCAGCGCCTGGTAGATCCGCCCCAGGTCCTGCTCGCTCACCTGGGGCACGCCCGGCCAGTCGTGCAGCTGGTCGGCCAGCTCCTCGAGCTCGTTGTCGAAGATGCGGTTTCCGCTGTTGCCCACCCCGACGAAGGAGTTCGGCCCTCCTCCGCAGCCGCTTGCCACCAGGGCCAGGAGCCCCACGCCGATTCCGATCCACCCGAGCCGAAGTCGTCCCATGCGATCCTCCGTTGTCGATCGCAGAGGGTGCGTCGGGAACGGGGTCGGCGTCAACGCAGGCGCCGGGCTGCGCGCCGCTGCACTCCGGCTGCACCTAGCGCTGGCGGTTTCGCATCCCCTGCTCCCAGTCGCGCCCATCGAAGGGCCGCGTGGGGAGCGCGTCGGCGTCCACGCCCTCCAGGCAACGCACATTGACGTCGATCTGGCGCGGGTCCGAGCGCGCCCGTCGGAAGGGAGTCACGCCGCAGGTGGGGCAGAAGAGGTTGTGGGACGTGTGGGTCCCGAACTGGTAGTCCACCAGGGTGTCTTCGCCCGCCAGCACGCGGAAGCGCTCCGGCGCCACGTACCAGTGCACGAAGCCGGCGCGCGCGCAGTAGGAGCAGTTGCAGACCTCGAGCCCCTGGAGCTCTCCCTCCGCCTCGAAGCGCACGGCGCCGCAGTGGCAGCTTCCCCGCTGGATCGGCATGGCGGCGGAATTGTACCCCGGTCGCCGGGCGCGTTGGGTCGGGTTAGGCTGCCGGCATGCGCGGGCGAGCCCTGTCTGGGTTGTTTCTGCTGACCGCCCTCGGCTGCGGGCCGTGGGGCCCCATGGGCGTGGTTCCCGGCGGGCCTCTGATGGGGAGCGAAATCACGGAGCCGGTGCGCGACTGGTCCTTCAGCGACGCGTACCCGCTGATCGCCGTCGCCACTCCGTCACCGTGCTGTGCCTCAGCTACGACGGCGATCTCTATCTGATGGCGCGCCACGCGCCGCGCAAGCGCTGGGTGCAGGAGATGATGCGCGATCCCCGCATCCGCATGCGCATCGGCGGCACGATCTATCCCGGCCGCGCCGTGCGCGTCACCGAGCCGCTCCCGGACCACCCCGTGGCCCGGGCCTTCCTGCGCAAGTACGTGGCGCTCGAAGCCGAGCACGTGCGTGCGCTTCCCGAAACCCCCGGGTCCGAGGAAGAGCGGGCCGAGGTGTGGACCTTCCGGGTGACGTGGGACGGCGAGGCATGAAGCGGATCCTGGCGTGGGGCATCGCCGGGCTGCTGGCGGTCG
>JAFDET010000051.1 GCA_019310195.1 Deltaproteobacteria bacterium | reverse complement strand
ACCGTCTACGCCGTCTTCCGCGGCAAGGCCTCCATCGTAGACGCGCTCCACGAGCGCCGGCTGCGGGAGGTCCTGGAGCGCGCGGGAGTCGCCGTGCGCGACCTGAGCGACCCGCTGGAGACGCTGATCGCCGGAGTGCGTGCCTACGTGCAGTTCTTCCTGGCCCACCCGGGCTACCTGCGCATGTACATCGCGGAGGGTGCCGGATGGGGACTGCGCGGCAGCCTCACCACACGCTCCGCACGCGGAAGCGCCTGGGAGGAGGGCATCGCCATGCAGGCGCGGCTCTTCCGTCGCGGCATGGAGAGCGGCGTCTTCCACGAAGGCGATCCCGACCGCATGGCCCGCACCATGGTGGCGATGCAGCAGGTGCGCCTGGCGGACTGGCTGGGCGACGACATGGCCGACAATCCGGAGTCGCTGATCGCCGAGATGGAGCTTCAGCTCCGGCGCGCGTTCTGTCGGCGAGCCGAGGACCGGACGGACTGAGCGGTCCGCCGGAAGGGAGAACCGTATGGCAGCAGCAAGCGAAGTCCAGGGCGGCGGCGCCTCCCCGCCCCTGCTCTCGCGCAACCGGCCCTTGCTGGGCCACCTGCTGGAGCTTCGCCGCGACCCCCTGGCGTTGATGGGGCGGCTGCGCGAGGAGTGCGGCGAGATCGGCGAGTTCAACCTGGCGGGAAACCGCATCGTGCTCTTCACCGGCGCCGAGGCGCAGGAGGCCTTCTTTCGCGCGCCCGACGAGCAGCTCGACCAGGCCGCCGCGTATCCCTTCATGAAGCCCATCTTCGGAGAGGGGGTCGTATTCGACGCCACACCGGAGCAGCGCAAGCAGGCCATGCGCAACCAGTCGCTTCGCGACAAGTTCATGCGCGGCCACGCCGAGGTGATCGCCGCCGAGGTCGAGCGGATGATCGAGGGCTGGGGCGACCGCGGCGAGCTGGACGCCCTGGACTTCTTCTCCGAGCTGACGCTCTACACGTCCAGCGCGTGCCTGATCGGTCGCCAGTTTCGCGATGAGCTGGGACCGGAGTACGTCGCCATCTTCCAGGACCTGGAGCGCGGCACCGACGCCTTCGCCTACGTGAACCCCTATCTGCCGATCCCGGCCCTGCGCGCCCGCGACCGCGCACGCAAGGTGCTGGTCGCGAAGATCGAGGCCGTGTTCCGGCGGCGCGAGGCCGACGCCACCGAATACACGGATCTCTTCCACGTCCTGCACAGCCTGAAGCGCGAGGACGGGACCCGACGCTACAGCGACGACCAGATCACCGGGATGTTCATCTCGATGATGTTCGCCGGGCACCACACGACCTCGGTCACGGCGTCCTGGTGCCTGCTGGAGCTGCTGATGAACCCGCTCTGGCTGGGGAAGACCGTCTCCGAGCTGGACGCGATGTACGCCGACGGACGCGAGGTCAGCTACCAGGCGCTGCGAGAGATCCCGCTGCTCGAATGCGCCCTGAAGGAGACGCTGCGCCTGCACCCGCCGTTGGTAATCCTGATGCGGAAGGTCCTGTACGACTTCCACTACAAGGGCTGGACCGTCCCGGCCGGTCACACCGCCGCGGTGTCCCCGGCCATCTCCAACCGCATGTCCGAGTACTTCCCCGACGCGGAGCGCTTCGCGCCGGAGCGCTACCAGCCGGACCGCGAGGAAGACAAGCAGACCTTCGCCTGGCTGCCGTTCGGGGGCGGGCGCCACCGCTGCGTGGGCGCCGCCTTCGCCATGATGCAGCTCAAGACGATCTTCTCGATTCTCCTGTCCCGCTACGAGTTCGAGCTGGCCCAGCCGGTGGAGAGCTACGGCAACGACGTCTCCAAGATGGTGGTCGCCGTGCGCCAGCCCTGCCGGGTCCGTTATCGCCGGCGCAAGGCCATGGCTCGGGCCGCGCAGCCCACCGCGGCGCTGGACGAGCGCGCGCCGGCGGGCGGCGCCTTCCGCCTCCGGGTGGACCTGGATCTGTGCCAGGGCCATGGCGTCTGTGCGAGCGAAGCGCCCACGCTCTTCGCCGTCGACCGGCAGGCGAGCAAGGTGACCCTCCTGGAGACGACCCCGAACCGGGAGCTTCGCGAGCAGGCCGAGCTGGCCGTGCGACACTGCCCCACCCGGGCCCTTTCCATCGAGGAGTAGCCGATGCCTTCCTTCCCCCGCGACGAGATGCAGGAGATGGTGCGCCGCTGGGTGGCGGCCAACGACGAGGCCGGACGCAGCGGCAACTGGTCCAGGATGTCCGCCTTCTACACCGAAGACGCCGTCTACAGCTGGAACACGGGACCCAACTGGGAGTTCGTGGCGCGCGGCAGGCAGCAGATCCACGACTGGGCCTTCGGAAGCGAGATGGCCGGCCTGGAGCACTGGACCTACCCCTACGTGCGCACCCTGATCGACGACCAGAAGGGGGAGTTCCTGGGCGTCTGGCGGCAGATCGCCCCGGTAAAGGATCCCGAGGGCGCGCCCTACGAGATCGCGGGAACCGGCGGCTCCTGGTTCCGCTACGCGGGCAACTTCCAGTGGAGCTGGCAGCGCGACTTCTTCGACCACGGCAACGCCGGCGCCGTCTTCGGCGCCATGGCCAAGAACGGGCAGCTCACCGACGAGATGCTCGAGCGCATGAAGGCCGGAGCCAAGCAGCCCGGCTGGACCCGGCGCAGCGAGTTCGACTGGTTCGAGACGCTCGCGGATCCCGAGGCCTGATCCGAGGCTCGCAAGGCAACCGAACCAGGCGCGCGCAGCGCGTGTACGATTCGACAGGAGGCTTCTCATGGACACCAACCACCCCGCACTCGTGGCAGCCCACAACTCCTGGCGCTGCGTCATGAACAAGGACAAGGAGGCCTGGCTCGCGCTGATGGCCGACGATGTCTGCGTCGAGGACCCGATCGGAACTGCGCCGACCAATCCCACCGGCAAGGGAATCCAGGGCAAGGCCGCCCTGGGCGAGTTCTACGACAAGAACATCGCGCCGACCCGGATCCTCATCGAGTCGCAGGAGTCCTACGCCGCCGGCCGCGAATCGGCCCATGTGCTCGACCTGACCACCTCGTTCCCGAACGGCGTGAAGATGCACGTGCACGGCATCTTCACGTACACGATCAACGAGGCGGGCCTGATCACGAACTTGCGGGGCTACTGGAGCCTTGAGGACTCCAAGATCGAGCAGCCGAGCGCCTGATCTCGATGCGCTGATCAGGGCGACGCGCTGCCGCAGCCCGGACCGCCACCTTCGACAGCGGGGCCCGGCCCGTTGCGCAGCTCCGCCCGGCGCCCCCTGGGCCCGGCGCTCAAACCGACGTGCTGGGCGAACGGGCGCACGACCATGCGCTGGCTGTCCACCGCCCAGGCCTGGATGAGTAGCGGGTCGCGGTCGGGCAGGCGCGCGAACGGAATCTTGCCCCGGAAGCCAGCGAACGTCTCGACGCCGGGGATGTGGGCCCCGCTGAAGCGATGGTCCGACTCGGGGATCGCGGCGTAGGGTACGCCGCGCAGCTCCACGTGCTCCGCCACCACGAGCCGGCCCGCCTCATCGCGGACCGTGAGCAGAACGCCGTCGGCCCGGCGCCGCGCCTCGGGAAGGCGAGCGTAACCCTCCACGATCAGCGCCGCTCCCGCCCGCTTGATCCGAGTCAGCTTCGCGTCGGCCTCAGCGAGCGGGGACTCGTCGATGCCGAAGTGGCAGAGGCGCGTATCCGGAAGCAGCGGAGGTACGAAGTACCCCACGTCGTTGAGCCGGTTCACCAGCTTGGTCGCGTCCTTCAGCTCCTCGGACACGCGGCGCAGGTACTGGGGCTCGAAGTGATTGAGGTAGAGCATGGCGGTGCGCGACTGCAGGCGCGCCGACTTCCACTCGCGCATCCCGGCCACACCGATGCCCCACTGCAGCGACTGGAACGCCAGCAGCGTGCCCGCCCCCAGCGCCAAGACCCTGGGAAGGGCCGCTCGGAGGAGCGGCCGGCGCGTCCGCTTCAGAAGATCCTCGACGACCAGCCCCACCAGGACCACGTCCGCCAGCAGAAGGTAGGTCGAGACGGTCAAGTAGTGCGGGACCAGCCCGTAGCTCCACTTGTTGAGCGCCGAACGTCCGATCCCCACCGCAGCGCACGTCACCACGGCGTAGCCGCCCATGGCGAGCCACGGGAGCCAGCGGTTCCAGAGACGCGCGTCGCGGCGACGCCGGAGTGCGACCCCCACGGCCAGGCCGAAGATTCCGACGAGCACCCCCGCCGTGTAGGGCGTGACGTCCCGCGGATCCAGCACCGTGGTGCGAGCCAGCGGACTTCCCTGGATGGCGCCGTAGAAGGCCAGCGCGCGCGGCAGGCGCGACGGCAGGGAGCCGAGCTGCAGCCCAGGACCTCTCTCTCCCTTCTCCACGTAGGAGAAGTCGGACGTGTTCGCGTATCCGTCCACCGTGAAGTGGGGAATCAGCACCGCGGCCGTCGCGACGAGCCAGGCGGCCAGGAAGGCGGCCCGGACCCGCGGCGTCCCGAAGCCGCGCTGGAGCGCGACCATGGCCAAGACCAGCCCCCACAGGACCACGCCGTGGGAGAAGCTGTTGCTGGCGAGCACTGCCGCCACGACGCACAGCGCGAACTTCGCCGTGTAGCCGAGGCGCGAGCGCAGGGCCAGCAATGCCAGGCACAGCCCGAAGGGTGGCACCACGAAGCTCGTCTGGATGGGGAAGAGGAAGGTCTCCCACTGCAGCGGAGAGAAGAGCAGTACGTTGGCGACGAACGTGAGTCCGTAGACGGCCGCCGGTCGCCCGGGGAAGGTGCGGCGCAGCAGCCCGTGCACCAGGAGCGCCGTGAGCACGACGATTCCGAAGATGATCCCCTGCTCCGTGAGCAGGCTTCCGTCGCCCAGACTGGCGCTCGCCAGGGTGATGAGCCTGGGCACTCCCATGCGGTGCTCGATGTGGGGCGAGTAGACGTAGCGCCAATCCAGGGTTTCGTCGTGCCAGCGCTGCAGCAGCGTGGCCCGCTCGAGATCGTCCCAGATGGGCACCTCGACGGCGTGGTGCGTCACGATCAGCGCCGACAGCATGGCCGGCGAGAAGGGATCAGCGCCGACAGCATGGCCGGCGAGAAGGCGAGCAGCAGGAACGCGACGCGGGCCAGGCGCGTCATGGTGCGCCGTCGCTCCGCAGCTCGGCGCGCCACCCGTCCTCCGCGAGACGCACCACGACCGAACCCGCCAGCCGATGCAGGCGCATGGCCTCGCTGTCCACCGCGAAGGCCTCCAGCGCCACGTGGGGCGCACGGGGAAGCGCCTCCGCAGGGATCTCCGCGTGCCAGGCCGTCCGCTCGTCGATTCCGGGAATCCGAGCGTCGTTGTAGATGTAATCGTGCTCGGGAATCGGCGGCAGCAGCAACCCCGTCAACTCGGCCACGGCAATCACCCGACGCGGCCCCTCCGCGAGATGCGCGGTGAACAACACGCCGTCGGCGCGCCGTCCCGGCCCGGGGAGCCAGGCGAATCCGCCCAGCACGACTCGCCCTTCATCGAACCAGGCGGACTCGACGCGGCCCGCCTCGACGGGCAGCGCCTCGCCCGTGGAGTACGGCTCGATCCCGTCGTCGCGCGCACGGAGTGCGTCCAGATGACCGTGCGCGTCGAGAATGGCGACGGCGCGGCGCAGCGCCTGCGGCGAGACGCCCAGTCGCTCGGGGTGGCGCGGCTCGAAGCGATCCAGGAAGACGAGCGACGTTCGGGCCTGAAGCCGCGCCGACTTCCACTCGGCCATGCCCTGCACGCCCACCAGCCAGCCCAGGCCGACTGCGACCAGGAGCACGCCGGCAGCGAACGCGGGCGCCCACTCGAGCGCACCGTGCAGCCGGGGCCGCGATGCCGCGACCCTCGCCCGCAGCGCCTCCAGCGCCAGAACCGCGAGGGGCAGCGTGGCGAGGCACAGGTACAGCGAGACGCTGGTGTAGCGGGGGAGGAGCGAGGCTCCGGGCCCATTCGCGCCGGCTACCCACGCCGCGGCCAGGGTGAGAAGCAGCGCGTAGCCGCCGAAGATCAGCCACGGCAGGCGCTGGCGACGGAACGTGCTGTCGCGCCCACGCGCGAGAGGCCATGCCGCAACGGCGACGAAGAGTACGGCGAGCGCCATGCCGAGGCCCGGCGCCAGCTCCCGAGGCGGAACCAGCGTCGTGCGGGAGAAGGCGCTCCCCAGCAGGGTGAAGCAGAAGCGCAACCGCTCCAGCGGCCCTCCGGCCGCCATCCCGCCCGTGCCGCCCACGCGCCCCACCGCCAGCCAGAGACCCGCCACCAGCGCAGCCAGCAACGCACACGCCGCGACACCGCGCGAAGAAGAGCCTCGCGACCCGAGGACGAGCAGACCTGCACACAAGGCCGCCGTCGGGAGGAAGAACAGGGCTCGGTCGGCCCAGAGGAGGTTCTCCCACTGAAGCGGGGAGAAGAGCAGCAGGTTGGCCAGGAAGGTGACCCCGTAGAGCGCGCCGCCGCTGCCGAGGGTCCTGCGCAGCAGACCGTGCACGCAGAGCGCCGTCGCCAGCACCAGGGCCCAGGCGAGGGCCATCTCCAGCCGGAGGTCGTTGCCGAAGAAGCGCAGATTCGCCAACGCCAGCAGGCGCGGGATCGCGCCACGCAGATCGAGGCCTCCGCTCGCAGCCTGCCCACGCTCGAGCAGGTCGGCTCGCGCCCAGTCGCCGCCGAGCGGGACGTCCACGGCGTACTGCGCGACCAGGAGGGCGCAGGCCAGCGCGGGCGCGAAGGCCAGCAGCCACAGGACGCTGCGCCCGGCAGCCCCGATCACCGGGGACGGCGCGGTGGCAGGCGCGTGCGGCTCAGTCCTCGACACGGGAGGCCAACGGTAGCGCTCCCGGCCTGCGCACAGGGGCCGGAATTCGGCGGCTACCGAGCCGGCACCAGCTCGACCCGCAGCTCGGGGTCCCTGGACACCCGGATGTCCTGGGGAAGGCGATGCAGTCGCATGCGCTCGGCGTCCACCGCGTAGGCCTCGATGTGGACCGAGGGCGCGGCCGGCAGCCGCTCCAGCTCAACCTTGGCCTTCCAGTTGCCCGTGGGCGCGTCGGGGTCGAGTTCGACTTCGCTGTGGAGATGGTCGTGCAGGTAGACCGCTCCCGAAGGCCGTGACCTCCCCTCACCCACCGCGACGACGCGCAGGCCCTGGCCGCCTTGCACCGCGAGCAGGACTCCGTGAGCCGTGCGACCGGGGGCCAGAGCCGCGTGGCCGTGAACGACCAACCGCTGCCCCGCCGCGCGCGCGCGGTCGATCCCGCCGTCCGCAGCGTTCCCGCCCGGCTCGGCGATCTCGAAGGCGTCGGGCCGCGCATCGCGGGCGAGCGGGGGATCCAGATAGCCGTAGCGATCCATCCGATCCGCGTTGTCGCGAACCACGTCGTAGTCGGAGTCGAGGCGCAGGATGTAGCGAGGCGCGAAATCGCGGATGAAGATCAACGACGTGCGAGCCTCCAGGCGGGCCGTCTGCCACGCGCGCATTCCCTGGATTCCCGCCTTCCAGCCCACCGCCACCGGCGCCGCCAGCATGACAACCGCCGCAAGGACGACCGCGCGGCTGCGCGGTCCGCGCGCTGCCAGGAGTGCACCCAACGCCACCAGCGCAACCAGTGCGTATTGGGAGACGCTTACGTAGCGGGGGGCCAGGGCGTAGAGGCCGTTGGTGGGAACGGCCCGCCCCAGGGCCGCCAAGGCGCAGGCCACCAGGGTCGCTCCGGCCAGGACCAGCCACGGAACGCTGCGGTTCCAGAGCGCCCGGTCGCGCGCGCCCAGCAGCGTCCCCACACCCAGTGCGAGCAGGCCGTGCACGACGAGGCCCCAGACCCAGGCCACGTCCGCGGGCGCCCACGGCCCCAGGCGCGCCAGCGGACTTCCGACCATGGACAGATAGAACCGGGCGACGAGCCCGGGCCGGGTCAGCGCCTCGCCGGCGTAGGCGACGATGGGCGTGCGGTTGCCCACGCCCACGCCGTACTGGTGGCTGGTGGCGGCCCGGTAGTCCAGGGCGAAGAAGGGGATCAGGACCGCCGCCGCCGCGATGGCCCACGCGATCAGGAAGGCTCGCCGATCGCCCGGCGCGCCGGACTTGGCGTCCGGCCGCCGGAGCAGAATCCATGCGGGAACCGCGAGCCAGATCAGCAGTCCGTGGGAGAAGCTGTGGGTTCCCACCAGGGCCGCCGTCAGGGTCAGGGCGAAACGCGCTCGCATCGGAAGCCGCGTCTCCAGCACCAGCAGCGCCACGACCAGGCTCGCCATGGGCAGCACGAAGGCGGTCTGGATCGCCCACAGGAAATTCTCCCACTGGAGGGGGGAGAGCACCAGCGCATTCACTCCGAGCACGGCGGCGAATCCCGCCGCGGGTGTCAGGGGCACGCTGCGGCGCAGGAGCGCGGCCAGAGCCAGGGCCGTCGCCAGCACGATGACGAACACGAGCGCGTTCTCCCACACCAGATTTCCGCCCGTGAGCTTCGCGTTGGCCAGGATGAACAGGCGGGGCACCAGGATGCGGTGATCGATGTGCGGGGCGTAGAGATCCTGAAAGCTCAGCGTGCCCTCGGCAAAGCTCTCCAGCAGGGGGACCCGGTCGAAGTCGTCCCACACCGGGACGTTCTCCGCGTGGTGAGCCACGAGGAGCCCCGTCAGGAGTGCCGGGGCAAAGGCGAGCAGGACGAGGAGCCGCCGCATGGGGGGGCTTGTACCAGTTTCCCCGCTGCGGCGCATGGAAGGCGCCGGAGCCTTGGGCCGGACGCTCAGCGGTCCCCCGGCCAGCGCACTCGCCAGACGGCAACGCGTTCGCCCATCTCGACGCGACGCTCGAACACCTTCTCGAAGCGTTCGCTGCCCGGTGCGCCCCGCAGCATGAGCCTCACGTAGGTGGAGTGTATGAGCTGCGGAGAGCCCAGGAAGTAGCGCTCGCGCTCGGTGTCGAGGAGCAGCGCCAGCTCCGGGTGCGTCGGCGAACCGAAGACGATCCGGTCGGTCTCGTCCGCACCGGCAACCAGCAGCAGTGCGGGCTTCCCGCGCTCCAGGAACTCGGAGCCGGCGGCGCCGAGTCGCAGCGGCTCGGCGAACGGATCGTTGGGGTCCCAGACGATCCGCGCGACCGGCACGGTCCCGCCGCCCGCGCCCGGCTCCAGAAGCGCGTCGCGCGTCGGGCAGGCGAGGCCCCCTCCCGGTTCCGGCCGGCAGCGAACCCAGGAGGGGAAGCGCGGCCCGAGCGCTCCCGCGACGCCCTCCCGCAGGTCCCAGCCACCGAGGTGCAGCCAGGCGGTACCGCGCATGATGCGGGTGCTGAGGATCAGGTAGGCCGGTGGCGGCGTGCAGTGGGTCGAGGCCAGCACCTCCGTCGCGACGTCCGGCTCGAGGCCGCGCTCTGCCAGCAGGCTCTCTGCGCCGCCCCGATCGAGCCACGCGAGCTCCCCGATCCAGTCGACCGCGTCCGCGCCCGAAACGCCTGCAGCCCTGAGCTTCGAGTAGGCGCCCTGCGCGCCCTCGGGGAACGGACGCGCGTCGGACCCGCAAGCGAGCATGCGCAGCAGACCCGTCGCCTCGCGATCGCTGGGCGCGACCAGGACGCGCGCGATCCAGTAGGGAAGCTGGGTGCGAAGCGATCCTCCATCGGCGGTGACGCGACGCTCCGCGACATAGGCAGCCCAGTAGCCGAAGTCCCACGGCGTGGTGACCACTGCCTCCTCGGGCGCGGTCTCACGGATGTACGAGAGCGCCTCCCACCAGGCGTCATTCATGCGCGGCGTGATGCCGCTCGCCAGCGCGACACCGTTGCGAATCGGTACCAGCAGCAGGCCGAGCGCAGCCAGCAGCGCGGCGCCCCGGAGCGTCCAACGCACCCCGCCGGACTGCCCTCGCGTGCCTGCGTGAACGCCCTGGTAGAGCCGTCCGACGGCCACTCCGAACGCCAGGCCGAAGGGAGCGGCGAGCAGGAGCGACCAGCGGTGCCCGTCGAACGCCGCCGCGAAGGCGGCCACGAACCAGACTGCGACGACGACCTCGGGCCCGATGGACGGCCCCTCCGGGGGTGGCTTGCGCCGCGGCGCCAGCTGCGGGACGGCCAGCAGCAGCAGGCCGAGAGCGCCGATGGCGGCCAGCGTCGCGCCGCCCATCGCAGACAGGATGGTTTCGAGGTCCGCGACCCGGATCTCCTGCACGTAGGCGAAGTTGTCCGGCCACGTGATGCCCTCTTCGCCGAGCGGCGGGACGGGATGTCGGTCGAGGACGGCACCTGCGACGCGCCCGAGGATGTCCAGAGGCGCCGTCAGGTAGGGCTCTTGCGCGTCCGCCACGGCCGCGGCCAGACCGGCGGTGACGTAGAAGACCCCGGCAATCAGAGCGCCCCGGCCGCGGCGCTGCACGACAGCCTGCAACAGGGCGGCGGCGACCAGACCGCAGAGGAGCGCCCCCCAGGCGAAGATCCAGCCGCTCCAATCCCCGGCGTGCAGGCCGGCAAAGAGGCCCGCGACGGCGGCGAACGCCACGGCGCCGGCCGTGTTCTCGGAAAAGAAAGCGCGGACGGCGGCCCACACCATGCAGAGCGGCAGCAATACCTGCCACACATCGTTGTCCCCGCCGATGCTTCGATCGAGGAAGATCGGATTGAGACCGACCACGAGGGCCGCGGCGAAGCCCCCGACGTCTCCCGCCAACGCTCTTCCGATCCCGAAGGCCGGCAGCGCACAGGCGGCGCCCAGCAGTACCTGCACCCAGAAGGCCGTGGAAGGGAGTGGGAAGTCCGGAGCGAAGGCGGCGATGAGCCGGTGGAGTGCGGCGATGGCCCGAGGGTGGAGCGCACGCGCGTAGAACATGTCGCGCCCGACGGGCGCGTGGGAGAGCGTGTCTCGGCACGCTCCCTCGACGATCGCGTCGCAGGGCGTCCCGCGGTCGATGAGATTGCGGGCGCTTCTCAGCCACAGATAGCTGTCGAGCTTCCCCAGGTACACGTGCTGGCGGCCGTCCGGCGCCAGGTAGCGGATCTCGTCGTCCTGCTCGGCCAGGACCCTGGCCAGCTCCGGGTCCGACAGTTCCACGAGACCGACATGCAGGGGGAGCTGGCGGACCCACGCCAGCCCCACGACGACGCAGGCGAGCAGCCCGATGCGCAAGACCCGGGCACGCGTCACGGCGACGCGTCCTGAAGCACGCGGAAGGCCTCGTCGCGGGCGAGGAGCTCGTCGAAGGAGCCCGACGCGACGATGCGCCCGGCGTCGAGGACGGCCACGCGGTCGCAGCGGCGGACCGTGGCCGAGCGATGCGCAACCACGAGCAGGGTCTTCTCGCCGCGAAGCGCAGCCAGGGCCTCCCACAGAGCCTGCTCCGTGGCGGCATCCAGGGCCGACGTCGCCTCGTCGAAGACCAGGACCGCCGGGTCCCGATAGAGGGCGCGGGCGATGGCGACGCGCTGGCGCTCTCCACCGGAAAGCCGAACGCCCTGCTCTCCGATGAGCGTGTCGAGGCCGTCCGGAAGCCGCTCCACGAGCTGCGCCAGCTGTGCCATGGCGATCACGCGCCCGAGCCGCGACTCATCGATTTCCTCGCTCGGCACGCCCAGAGCGACGTTGCGGCGCAGGGTGTCGTCCAGGAAGAAGGCGTGCTGCGAGACGTAGCCGAGCTGCCTCTGCCAGCTCCGGGCCTGGCCGTCCAGCTCGACACCGTCGAGAGTGATGTGACCCCGGCTGGGCGGATGCAAGCCCAGGAAGAGGTCCACCAGGGTGGACTTCCCGGCGCCGGTGCGCCCCACCAGGCCCAGCGACTCACCGCGACGGACGCTCAGGTCGATACCGCGCAGCGCGGGCTCCTCGGCGCCCGGGTAGGTGAATTCGACCCCCCGGAAGGTCACGTCGCTCCGGAAGGCCGTCGCGGCCCCCGAGGCAACGGCGCCTCGAGCCTGCGGTCGAAGCTCGAGCTTCCAATCGCGGTCCAGGGTGGTCAGGGCCGCTTCTCCGAAGCGGCAGTTGTTCAGGTTGTACACCAGAAGGTGAAGGGACGGGAGCAGCCGCAGCAGCGCGTACGCCACCAGGCCGAGGAAGGCGAGCAGCTCCGGGTCGGCCCCGCCGCGCCCTACGTCCATGACCACGATCATGGCGATGGCAACCAGGAAGAGCGACTCGATCAGGAGGCGAGGCACGACCTGGAGCGCCCCCGAGCGCACCTGCACGTCCGCCAGCGCGCGGCGCGCGTTCGCAAACGCCTCCACGAAGAACGCCTCGGTCGAGGAAACCTGGATCTCCTTGACGCCGCGCAAGGCTTCCTGCAGACCGCGCATCAGCGCCACGTTCAGTGCGTGGGAGCGCTGGCCCCGCCGGGCGTAGCTGGCCTGCATCGCGCCCAGCAGCAGCAGGGTCGCGACGCCGACCCCGACGCCCACCACCAGGGTGGCCTTGGGCGCCGCCACGATCAGGACCAGCAAGAGGCCCACTACGACGAAGGCCTCCGAGATCGCGCTCACCGCCGAGGTCAGCACGCTTCGGCACACGAGATCCACTGCGCCGTGTGTGTTCCGAATCAGCTCTGACGAACCGCGGCGCAGGTGCATCTCGTACGGCGCCTCGAGATAGCGCCTCAGCAGACCCGACGAGAGCCGGACTGCAGCGTCGTTGGCGTAGCGCTCACGCGCATAGGCCTCGACGAAGCGAAGGGCGTTCTTGAAGACGAACAACCCCGCGAGCGCCAGGGCGAAGGGCCCCACCAGCGCGGCCTGGGAGCCTCCCAGGGACGGCAGGCCCAGGAGCGAGGATCCGGGCAAGCGGATCGTGGCTTCCGGGTCGGTGAGAAGCCGGATCAGCGCGAAGATTCCGAAGGCGCCTACGCCGTCGAGGACGACTCCGACGACGGCCAGCAACACGAGGGCCCTCCGACCCAGACGCGGATCGGGCCCCACCAGCGCGAGCACCCGGCGCGCCACGCGGACGCTCTGGCCGAGACCCGACTCCAATCACCCTCCTCCCGGTTCGCGCGACGCGACGCCACGGCGGCTCAGGCCACGAAGGCGGCCACCTCGTCGCGAATCTGCTCCATGAAGCGACTCTCGCTGAACTCGCCGCGACGTGCCTCCAGGTCCGTCCGCAGTGCCGCGCGGAGCTGGCGGTCGCGGAGCACGCGGTCGATCCGCTCCACGGCCTGGCCGATATCGCCGTACACCAGGCGTGGATCGTGCGCGACGATCTCGGCGCAGCCGCCGCGATCGGGCACGAAGACGATGCAGCCGGCCCGTTGCAGCTCGGCCGGTGCGATCCCAAAGTGCTCATCCACCATTCCGTGTATCCCGTAGCGATGCCGGGGCAGCAGCTTCACCAGCTCGCTCCGGGATAGTCCGTGGCGGAACGAGATCCACCCGCGGTGGGGCGCGGCGACGCGGCGCACCCGCTCCGCATAGCGACGGTTGTCCTCGTGCCCCACGATGGTCAGCCGCACGTCGTGCCCCCGCGCGCGCACGGCCGCCAGGATCTCGATGACCTTTTCGAGCTCCTTCTCGGGGGAGATCCGGCTCATGCAGACGAACGCATCCTCGCGCTCCTCCCACGGCACCTCGGCGAAGCCGCCGGGCACGGGCGGGTGAACGGTCTTGGCCGGCGCCCGGTACCAGGCCTCGAAGCGCTGTCCCGTCCAGTCGGAGTTCACCAGCGTGAGGTTGGTCCGGACGCGCTCGCGCGAGTATCCCGAGACCTGGGCGCTGCACCATCGATAAAGACGCAGCGGCAGGACCCCGTGATACCAGCGGTGGTCTGCTTCCGGACGCGGAAAGAAGGCCCAGGGGTAGTGCACGTACTGGATCGCCGGGATCCCCACGTCGAGCTCATTCATGGTTCCGATGACGCCGTCGAAGGGTGTGCGCTTCAACAGCCGACGCGCTTCGCGCATGAGCAGGTTCAGGGTCAGCAACGAGAGCGGCAGCGGAATCCCGTCCAGGATCCCCCTGATGAGCGGCCGAGCCGTGGCCCAGTGGAATGCGGCGGCATCGAGCCGGGTCCCGAAGGCCCGGTTCACCTCCCCCAGATCCACGGGCTTCCAGGTCAGGACGGTGAGCTCGTAGTGGTCTCGCAGGGCCTCCAGGATCCAGGCGCCGACGGCGCTGCCGCCCCCCGGTGGCTGCAGCGTGGTAGCCACCACCAGGATGCGCCTCAACGGGCGGCCCAGGCCACCGAGCGGCCAGGCTCGCGGAGCAACGCTTCGCAAGCTTCCACAACGTCGAGCGCCGCTTTGGGCCGCGCCGCGCGCCGGACCCCGTCGGCGGCAGCCAGCCAGGCGTCGGGCGACTCGGCCAGGGCCGCGATCCCGCGGGCCAGCGGCTCCGGCTCCCAGTCCCGCTCCCGGGTCCAGCCCGCACCCGTGGCTTGGTGGAAGGCGCGAGCGTTGGCGGCCTGGTGGTCGAGAGCGGCCGTGCCCAGCGGGACCACCAGCGCGGGGACGCCCATGGCTGCCAACTCCGCCAATGTGGCGGCGCCGCCGTGCACCACCGCGAAGTCCGCCCACGCCAGCAGTGCAATCATGTCGTCGGTGCTGTGGAACACTTCGCTGGGAACCCCGGCCTGGGCGTAGCGCGCTCGCGTCGCGGCTTCGTCCCCGCGGCCCACCTGATGCTTGACCTCGACCGCGCAGCCCCGCGCCACGACCCGCGCCAGGAGCTCCGGCACGTGCTCATCCAGGAAGTTCGATCCGAGCGTCCCCCCGGAGACGAGCACCCGCATGGAACGGCCGGCAGGCGGTGCGGCCGGGCGCCCGGCAAGCGCGCGCTCGCTGACCGGCACGCCCACCCACGAGATGCGGTCGCGCCGGAATGCCGACCCCGCGGACTCGAACCCGAGCAGGACCCGATCTGCCAGGGGACCGAGCAACCGGTGCGTGACACCAGCCAGTGCATTGAGCTCGTGGACGATGATCGGGAGTCCCAGGCTGCGAGCGCCCAGGATGGCCCCCGCCGAAGCGTATCCTCCAAAGGAGAGCAGCAGCTCCACGCCCTCGTCGCGAAGCCAGCGCCGGGCGGCCAGGGTGCCCGTGAAGGCGGCGCTCAGCGCCCGACCGCGACGCCACCAGGGCACGCCGAAGAAAGGCTCTGCCGAGAGGGTATGCAGCGGGTAGCCGCGAGCGGGCACCAGGGTGGCTTCCGAGCCCCCAGCCGTTCCCAGGAACAGAATCTCGGCGTCGGGCACGCGCTTGCGGTAGACGTCCGCGATGGCCAGAGCGGGAGTCACGTGCCCAGCCGTGCCCCCGGCCGCCATGGCGACCCGACGCGATCGGTCCCGGCTGCCGGTCGCAACCTGGAGCTCCGAATCGGGCTCGGCTATAGGATCCACGTGGCGCATGACCGCCTGTCCATCCGGGTCGGGGTGATCGCTCTGGGTGATCTCGGGCGCAGTCCGCGGATGCTATCCCACGCGCGCTCCCTTGCGAAGCGCGGCGCCCAGGTGGATCTGATCGGGTACGGGGAGTCGGAGCTCGGGGACGACCTGGCCGACCACCCGCGAATCCGGGTGCGCCCGCTCCGCACTCCGTCTTCCGGAGCCGCACGTTCGGGAACCATGGCGCACGGTGCACTGCGCCTGATCGCCGAGGGATTCGCGCTGCTCCGGCTCCTGCTGGACCGCGCGACCCGACTGGACGTGATCCTGCTCCAGAATCCGCCCGCCCTCCCGGCTCTGCTCCCAGCGCTGCTGGCTGCCCGTGTGCGGGGTGCCCGCCTGATCCTCGACTGGCACAACTTCGGGGACGCGATGCTGGCCCTGCGCCTGGGTCACGACCATTTCGCCACACACGTGATGGCGGCCGCGGAGCGGGCACTGGGCTCGCGGGCCCACGCTCACCTGTGTGTCTCGGCTGCCATGCAGGCCGCTCTGGAACGGGAGAAGGGCATCCCGGGCGCCGTCGTGCTGCACGACCATCCGGACGAGCGCTTCGTCCCGACACCCGACGCGCAACGCCGCGCGCTGCTGAGCCGCCTGCGTCCGGCCCTGGAGCTGCCCGACCTCGCGACCGAGCCGGCTCTCGTAGTGAGCCCCACCAGCTGGAGCCGAGACGAGGACTTCAGCCTGCTGCTGGAGGCGGCTCGCGACTGTGACGCGCGCTGGCGCCGCAGCGACTCCAGGCACCCGGACCTGCTGATCGCCATCACCGGGCGCGGACCGTTGCAGGAGCAAACCTTGCGGGAGATGCGCGCGTTGAACCTGCAGCGGATCCACCTGCGCAGTCTCTGGCTCGAAGCGGAGGACTACCCGGCCTTCATCGGCTCCGCCGATCTGGGCCTGTGCTTCCACCGCTCGGCGTCGGGAGTGGATTTGCCGATGAAGCTGGCCGACTTCCGCGGCGCCGGCGTTCCCGTCTGCACGCTCGACTATGGGCCCTGCCTCTCGGAGCGCTTCCGCCACGGCGTCGATGGCCTGCTGTTCCGCGACGCCGCCGCGCTGGCCGACCAGCTCGACGAGCTCTTCCGCGGTTTTCCCGGCGACGACTCGCGCCTGACACAGCTGCGCCACAAGGCTGCCGAGGCCCGCGGCGAGAGCTGGGACGAGGCCTGGGCGCGCCAGGCGCTACCGCTCTTCGCGGACTACCAGAACACCACGTAGAGCAGGACCGTCGCGATCACGACGAGGACACCGCCGACGCGGGCGCTTCGGCTCGGGGTCAGGTCGATTCCGGATGTCGTCGCGAAGCGGACCGGGGCGGGCAGCGGGCGGGCCCAGGTGAACCCGGCCATCACCGCCAGGACCAGGCCGAACGTGATCGCCATGTGGTTCAGGAAGGCGACTTGCGGAAGCTGCCAGTTGAGCAGGCCGTAGGCCGCGGGCCCGATCAGCAGGCCGGCCACCGCCGCCGACAGCGGCGCCCGGCGGAAGATCAGGCCGAACACGAACACGGCCGTGATCGGCGGCGAGATGAACCCCCACACCAGCTGCATGTAGGCGTACACGCCCTCGAAACGCCCGGGAAACGGCGCCAGCAGGCAGCCCAGCACCACGAAGACCGCGGTAGCCATCCGCCCCACCTTCACGATGCGGTGCGGGTCGGCATCGGGCCTCCAGTGCCGCTTGTAGACATCCATCGTGAAGAGGGTCGACGCCGAGTTGAGCATGGAGTCGAGGCTGCTCATGACCGCCCCGAACAGCGCGGCGAACAGGACGCCGCGAAGCCCGCCCGGCACCAGATCGCGGATCAGCATCGGGTAGGCCTGATCCCCATCCTCCAGACTGCTTCCGTAGAGCTGGAACGCGATGATGCCGGGGAACACCACGATGAAGGGGATCAACAGCTTGAGCGCCGCGGCAAATACGATCCCGCGCTGGCCGGCGGCCAGGGACCGCGCCCCCAGAGTTCGCTGGGTGATGAACTGATTGAAGCCCCAGTAGAAGAAGTTCGGAATCCAGATTCCCACCAGGAGCACGGTCCACGGCAGCTCGGGATGATCTGCCGGCAGCACCATGTGGAGCTTGTCGGCGTTCGTGTCCAGGAACGCGCCGAGCCCGCCGACCCGGCTGAGCCCGATCGCGGTGACGCCCAGCCCGCCGATGAGCAAGGCGCCGCCCTGCAACAGGTCGGACCAGACCACGGCCTTGAGGCCGCCGTACACCGTGTAGGCCCCGGCGAGGATTCCGATCAGCCAGATCCCCAGCGTCATGTCGAGCCCGAAGATGGTCTGGAGTCCCAGCGCACCCGAGTACAAGACCCCGGCGATGGCGACTCCGACGTACGCCGCCATGAGGTAGACGGCCATGATCGTACGCGCCGGGTTTCCGTAGCGGTGCTCGAGGAACTCCGGCATGGTAAAGATGCCGAGCCGCAGGAAGAGCGGCAGCAGCCAGAAGGCCACCACGACCAGGGAAATCGCCGCGATCCACTCGTAGCTGGCGATGGCCAACCCGGCGACACCGAACCCGGAGCCCGCCATGCCGATGAAGTGCTCCGTGGAGATGTTCGAAGCGATCAGCGAGAAGCCGATCAGCCACCAGGTCAGGCTGCGGCCGGCGAGGAAGTAGTCCTCGGACGTGTCTTCCTTGCGAGACGCGTACAACGAGATCCCGATGACGGCGGCGAGAAAGCCGACGAAGGCAACGCCGTCCCAGAAGGTCAGGCCGACCCAAGATGGAGTGCGCCGGCCCGGGCGTCGAGACGCCGCGCTGGCAAGGCGCGCGACTGAGCCATAGCCGTAGCTACGGCGCAAGGAGCGCAACGCAGCCAGCGCGGATGGATCGGCGTCCGGACGGTGTGCTCCATCTTGGGTCAGGCTCCTAGCTGCCGCAGGCGGCGCTCGAGCCGGCCCGACGGCGTCTTCAGCGTACCCGACCTCCGCCGCGCCATCACGGCGCCGGCGATGCATAATGGCTCCGCGCGTAACCCGGACCCGGCAGGAGACCCATGAGCACGACTCGACGCGATGCGGATGCGGCGGCGGTAGCGGAGTTCCATCGCTCGCTGTCCAACTGGGGGCGCTGGGGCGAGGACGACCAGCTCGGCACGCTGAACACCATCACGCCCGCGAAGCGGGCCGCGGCGGCCGGCCTGGTCACGAGCGGGCGTGCTGTGTCGTGCGCGCGCCCGCTGCCCACCGAGCCCGCCGTCGACAATCCCAAGCCGGTGCTGCACCACATGATCGGCACCGCCGGCGAGGGCTACGGCGGCGACTTCTTCGGGATGGCGCCCCACGGCTACTCGGTGAGTCACATCGACGCGCTGTGTCACATCTTCCACGACGGGCGGATCTACAACGGCGCGCCGGCGGCGCGTGTCACCGCGCACGGGGCCGAGTCCCTCTCCATCGACGCCCTGCGCGACGGCATCGTCTCGCGGGGCATCCTGCTGGACGTACCACGACGGCGCGAGGTCGCGTGGCTCGAGGCCGGCGAGCCGATCCATCCGCAGGACCTGGAGGAAGCCGAACGCGCAGCGGGCGTGCGGGTGGAGCCCGGCGACGTGCTCTTCATTCGGACGGGCCGCTGGGCGCTGCGCGAGGAACGCGGAGCCTGGGATCCCCACGAGGTCCTGGCGGGGCTCCAGGCCGCCTGCCTCCCCTGGCTTCGCGAACGCGACGTGGCGGCCCTGGGCAGCGACGGCGTGTCGGACGTGGTGCCCTCACGCTCGGGTGCGTTCCGCCTGCCCATCCACTCCGTGGCCATCGTAGCCATGGGCCTGCACCTGCTGGACAACCTGGACTTGGAGAATCTCGCCCGTGCGTGCGACGACGCGGGGCGTTGGGAGTTCCTGATTACCATCGCTCCGCTGGTGCTGGTGGGCGGAACCGCATCGCCGGTGAATCCAATTGCGCTCTTCTGAGGCTGGGCACGCGGCTCGATCGCGCGGTAGCCTCGCGAGATGAGCAGCGCCCCCCTCCCGACCACGCTGGACGTCATCGGCCCCGACACCTTCGCGGAGCAGGGCTACCCCCACGCCGCCTGGAAGCGCCTGCGCCAGGAAGCGCCCGTCCACTGGTTTGACCTGCCCGGAGGCGTCGGCTTCTGGGCGGTCACCAAGCGCGAGGACATCGTCTGGATCTCCAAGCAGCCCAGGCGCTTCCAGAACGCCCCGCGACTGGCGATCTTCGAGGAGGGAGCCCCGGTCGAGGGCGAACGCACGCTCGCGCGCCACCTGCTCAACATGGATCCGCCGGAGCATGCCAGCTTCCGCAAGACCGCCAGCGGCTGGTTCACTCCACGGGCGATCCGGCGCAGGCAGGGCGAGGTACAGCGCATCACGCGCGAGCTGCTATCCGAGATGGCCGGCGACGGCGAAGAGCGCGAGGGCGACTTCGTCACCGACTTCACCGCCCCGCTCACGCTGAACGTGCTGGCGGACATGCTGGGCGTGCCGCGGGAAGACTGGCGCCTGATGTTCCGCTGGACGAACCAGATCGTGGGCGCAACCGACACCGAGTACCAGGTCGGGGACGACCCGGGCGCGAGCGTCGAGAAGGCACGCACCGGCCTGTTCGAGTACTTCACCGACCTGGCGGCGGAACGGCGCAAGAACCCCCGCGACGACATGGTGAGCATCCTGTCCACCGCGAAGATCGCGGGCGAGCCCATGCCCGCCTTCGAGCTGCTCTCCTACTTCCTGCTCCTGGTGGTGGCCGGCAACGAGACCACCCGCAACGCCGCCAGCGGCGGTCTGGTGGCGCTGATGGAGAACCCAGGCGAGATGCAGAAGCTCCAGGGCGACCTGGGGCTGGTGGACAGCGCGGTGGAAGAGATCGTGCGCTGGACAGCGCCGGTGATCCAGTTCTGCCGCACGGCCGTGGAGGACGTGGAGGTCCGCGGCCAGCAGATCCGCCGGAACGACGCCCTGTGCCTGCTCTACCCCTCGGCCAACCGGGACGAGGATGTCTTCGAGGATCCCGACGTGTTCCGCGTGGATCGCAAGCCCAACCCCCACCTGGGCTTCGGCATCGGCGAGCACTTCTGCCTGGGCGCCAACCTCGCCCGGCTGGAGCTACGCGTGATCTTTCGCGAGCTGGCGGAACGGCTGGAGACCGTCGAGCCGGCGGGTCCGGTGGAGCGCATGCGCTCGAGCTTCCTGGGCGGCGTCAAGCGCATGCCCGTCCGCTACCGGATCCGCCCAGACTGAGGGCGGAAACGGTCAGGCGAGCTCCGGCCGGCCCTTCAGGCTCTCCTTCAGCCAGTCGACGAACGCGCGCAGCCGCGTCGACATGAGCCGCGCGTCGGGATAGACGACGCTCACCGGAAGCTTGGGCGGCTCGAAAGCGTCCAGCACCACCCGCAGCTTGCCGGCGCGAACCAACGGCTCCACCTGATACGAGAGGAAGAGCCCGAAGCCGAGCCCGGCCGCGCAGGCGTCCACGGCGGCGCTGGCCTGGTTGCAGGTGAAGGGACCTTCGACGCGAACCGGGAGGTCGCGCCGGCCCTCGCGGAAATGCCAGGTCGAGCCGGGCGCGATCCCCAGGAAGCGAACGCACGACTGGTCGGCAAGCGTTTCCGGGCGCTCGGGCGTTCCGACCCGCTCGAGCAGCTCTGGGCTCGCGCACACCACCCGGCGAACGTGCCCTACCGGGGCCGCGATCATCGACGAGTCCGCCAGGGGTCCGATGCGGACCGCCACGTCGATGCCTTCCTCGATCAGGTTGACGACGCGATCGAGCAGCAAGAGCTCGACCCGCACCCGCTGGTAACGGCGCACGAAGTCGCTGACGGCCGGCGCCACGTGCAGCTGGCCGAAGAGCACCGGCGCGGTCGCATGGATCTCGCCCTGAGGCTCGGCCCGCTCGCTCACCAGGGCCTGCTCGGCCTCGGCCACGTCGGCCAGGATCCGGCGGCAACGGTCCAGGTAGGCCCGGCCCTCCTCGGTGAGCGACATGCGCCGGGTGGTGCGGCGCAGCAGGCGCACGCCGAGCTCCTCCTCCAGCGCCGCCAGGGTCCGCACCACGGTCGGCAACGACTTGTCGAGCGCTTCCCCGGCGGCCGTGAGGCTTCCGCGGTCGACGATCTCGACGAAGGCCCGCATGGCCGAGAGTTTGTCCATGGATGGATGGAGCCTGATTACTTCATAAAATGAAGGTATAAACTCAATTTTACCCCATTTATCCGACATCAGGAGCCGCCTAGCCTGCCCCTAACCACACAGGAGGAGCTCCCATGAGCGAATCGATCCGAGCCACCCAGGGCATCCACCACGCCGGACTCACGGTCCCGGACCTGAGAGCGGCCCAACGCTTCTTCACCGAGGGCCTCGGCTTCGAGACCGTGGGCGAGGTGCCCGACTACCCGGCGGCGTTCGTCAGCGACGGCGCGGTCATGATCACGCTATGGCAGGCGGAGGACCCGGAGCGGGCCGCCGCGTTCGATCGGCGCAACGCGATCGGGCTGCATCACCTGGCGCTGCACGTGCCGGACGCCGACGGGCTCGACGCCCTCCACCAGCGGCTGCTCGACCGCGGCGACGTGGCGATCGAGTTCCCGCCGGAGCCCCTGAAGGGCGGCCCGACGCGGCACATGATGTGCCACGTCCCGGGCGGGATCCGTGTCGAGTTCATCACCCCGGCTCACGCGTAGGACGGGAAGGGAGGCCCACCATGAGCTCACCGTTCCACGAAGGAGAGCGAGCCGTCCAGCGCCGCCTGGGCGTGCACGAGGGCATCGAGCCCTGGGCCCGGAAGGTGGTGCGTCCCACCCTGCCCAGCGAGCACCGGGCGTTCTACGCCGCCCTGCCCTTTCTCGTCGCGGCCGCCCGCGACGAGAAAGGGCGCCCCTGGGCCACGCTGCTGACCGGCCGTCCGGGGTTCGCCCAGGCGCCGGACGCCCGCTCCCTGGCCATCGCGACGCAGCCGGCTCGGGGCGACGCACTCGAGCATGCGCTGGCTCCCGGTGCGGACCTCGGCCTGCTGGGAATCGAGCTGGCGACCCGGCGACGCAACCGCGTGAACGGTCGGGTCGCCTCAGCGGGCGCCGGCGGCTTCGTCCTGGGCGTCGAGCAGAGCTTCGGGAACTGCCCGCAGTACATCCACGAACGCGACTGGAGAATCGAGCCGGAGGCGTCGACGCCGCGTCGTCGTCATCACACACGCTTCTCCCCCGAGCTGACCCGATGGATCCGCCGGGCCGATACCTTCTTCATCGCCACCGGTCACCGCGGCCGCGGAGAGGACGCGGCTTTCGGCATGGACGCGTCGCACCGTGGCGGCGAGCCGGGGTTCGTGCGCGTCGAGGGCGAGCGCAGCCTGGTATTCCCGGACTACGCCGGCAACAACCACTTCAACACCATCGGGAACCTGCTTCTGGAACCGCGGGCCGGGCTCCTGTTCGTGGACTTCGAGACCGGCAGCCTGCTCCAGCTCACCGGGCGCATCGAGATCGACTGGGATTCGCCGGCCCTGTCTGCCCACCCCGGAGCGCGCCGGCTGTTGCGCTTCGAGCTCGAGGAGGCCGTCGAGCTGGAGGGCGCCGTGCCGCTGCGCTGGACGGACGCCGGCTCCCATCGACCCCTGCGCGTGGTCGAGAAGATCCGGGAGAGCGACGACGTCACCTCTTTCGTGTTCGAGGAGCGCGATGGAGATGCGCTTCCCGCCTTCGAGTCGGGCCAGCATCTGCCCATCGTGCTCGAAATTCCGGGGCAACCGGGGCACGTGCGGCGCACCTACTCGCTCTCCAGCGGACCGGGCGATCCCCGCTATCGCATCTCGGTGAAGCGCGAGCCCCGGGGCCTGGTGTCCGCGCACCTCCACGACCACCTGGAGCCGGGCGATCTCCTGAACGCGCGTACCCCGGCCGGCGACTTCGTCCTGCGGCCCGGAAGCCGGCCGGTGGTGCTGCTGAGTACGGGGATCGGACTGACGCCGCTCCTCAGCATGCTGCGCGAACTGGTGGCGACCGGTGATGCTCGTCCGCTGTGGTTCGTGCACGGGGCGCGCGACGGCCGGCACCATCCCCTGGCCGAAGAGATCCGGCGACTCGTCGCACGGCACGGCGGGGCCCGATCCCACGTCCGTTACAGCCGACCGCGACGCGACGACGAGCAAGGCCGCGACTACGACACGCGGGGCCGCGTCGACGGCGAGCTGGTCGCCTCGCTGCTCCCGGATCTCGACGCGGACTTCTACCTCTGCGGGCCGACGAGCTTCATGGCCGGGATCCAGGACGACCTGGAAGCGCGGGGCGTGCCCAACGAGCGCATCCACTCGGAGTCGTTCGGTCCGGTCGGCTGAGCGAGCCCGGGCCGGGCCGGCGCTCAGGGCAGGCCGGCACCGGGGATCGGCACCTCCACGTGCTCGATCCGGCCCGTCCGCGTGTGCGTCTTCTGCGGATCGGAGTCGGCTGCGGTGCAGAGGAAGAGGGTGCGCCGCTCGGGGCCGCCCAGCATGCAGGCGAAGGCCTGGTGCTCGACCTCGACACGGTCCGTGACCTCACCGCCCTCCACGAGCCGCAGCACGGCGCCGCTCACCGGCGACGCCACCCAGATTCCGTCTTCGGCGTCGAGGCAGATTCCGTCGGGCACGGCGCGCTCCATCCGAGCCCACTCGCGGCGACCGCTCAGCGAGCCGTCCTCGGCGACGTCGAACGCGGTCAGGCACGGGCCGAAGCTCTCGCCGACGATGAGGGTCCGGCCGTCGGGTGTGATTACCGTCCCGTTCGGAAAGCGCAGGTTGTCGGCGACGACCCGGGACGCACCGTCCGGCTCGACCAGGACCAGGTTGGTCTCGACCGGCGACTGGCCCTGGTGCAGGTCGAACCCGAAGTTGCCCACGTAGGCGCGCCCCAGGCCGTCCACCACCATGTCGTTGCAGTGGAACGGGGCGTATTCCGTGAGGTCCGCCACCTCGACCAGGCCCTGCGGATCCAGACGCATGAGCTTGCGATCCCGCATGGAGACGACGAGTAGCCGCCCATCCGGGAGCCAGCCCAGACCCGACGGATCCTGAGGAACCTCGACGATGGTCTCGACCTTGCCGTCGAGATCGACCGCCAGCACCTGCTGCGAGTGCATGTCCGAGAACCAGAGCCTTCCGTCGTGCCAGCGCGGGCCTTCGGGAAAGCGCAGGCCGTCGATCAAGGTTTCAGGGCGAAGCATGCTGTACCTCCCGGCGCGTCGGCGCGCGCTTCCGTTCCGCAGCGCCCAGGATACCACCCGGTGGTAGCGGAGCAGCGCTGCTAGGGTGTGCATCATGAACGGCGCGGCGGTGGTTACGGGCGCGGCATCGGGCATCGGCCAGGCACTGGCGGAGGCCCTGGCCGCCCGGGGAGTGCCCGTCACCCTGGCGGACCGGCAGCTGGAGCTGGCCGAGGGGGTGGCCGCCGGGATCCGCGAGCGCGGAGGATCCGCCAGCGCCGCCGAGTTGGACGTGCGCGATGCGGCGCGCTTCCGCGCCGTGGTGGACGAGGCCGCTCAGGCTGCAGGGAGCCTCGGGTACCTGTTCAACAACGCGGGGATCGGCGTAGCCGCCGAGATGTCCGACTACGACGCGGCCGACTGGGACGACGTCATCGACGTGAACCTGCGCGGCGTGGCGCACGGCGTGCTCGCGGCCTACCCGCGCATGATCCGGCAGGGCTCCGGACACATCGTGAACACGGCCTCCATGGCGGGCCTGATCAGCACCCCGTTCCAAGGCAGCTACACCACCACCAAGCACGCGGTGGTGGGACTGTCCAAGGCCCTGCGCCTGGAGGCGCAGCAGCACGGTGTGCGGGTCTCGGTGCTGTGCCCGGGCGTGATCCGCACGCCCATCCTGGAAGGCGGACGCTACGGGCGCCTGAAGATCGATCTCAACCCCAGCGAGATGGCCCAACGTTTCGAGCCCCTGCGACCCATGGACCCGGCGCTACTGGCTCGGCGCACGCTGGCCGCCGTGGACCGCAACCGCGCCATCATCATCGAGCCGCGCTGGTGGCGACTGCTCTGGTACGTGGAGCGCCTCTCGCCGAAGCTGAGCGCGCGCCTCGGGCGGGCCAGCTTCCGCCGCATGCAGCGCGAGCTGGAGGAGCTGCGCCGGAGCGGGCCGGCGACTCAGGCTGAGCGGCCCGAGGACAGCAGCCAGGCGTAGCCCTCCCGCAGGGCGGCGCGCCCGCCGCGCTCGACTACGTCGCCGTGGGCCAGGATCACACGATCGAAGTCCCAGGCGAGGATGCGCTCGAGGCTGCTTCGGGCCGCGGCGCGGTCGCGGATCAGAAGCGGGTCGAAACGTGACGGTCCGAAGCGCCGGTAGCTCCCCAGCACGCGCGCTACCAGACGCGTCGCCAGCGGAAGCTGCGGACCGAAGTTGAACGCCAGATCGCACAGGATCAACGTGCGGCTGGCGCGGTGCAGGAACACCACCTCGTTCTCGTACGGCCGACCGCGGAAGAAGGTCTGGTCCACCTGGTCCCGCCACTCGGGCGGCGCCTCGTCGTCGAGCATGCCGGCGATTTCCAGATCGGGACGCTTCTCCTCAACCCCGGGACCCACCCACAGCCGCGCCTGCGGATACGCTCGCACCACTTCGCCGGCGTAGAGGTGATGCACGCGGTTCGGGGCCACCGCGAGGCGTACCGGCCCCAGAGCATCGAGTGCGGCGCACAGCTCCGGATCCAGCGCGACCGGGGAGTGCAGCAGCAGGCTCCCGTCGGCCAGGCGGATCACCGTCATCCGAGTTCCGACCTCCAGGCCGAGGAAACGCTGTCGGCGCTCCACGACCCAGAGATCCGCATCCAGC
>JAFDET010000424.1 GCA_019310195.1 Deltaproteobacteria bacterium | reverse complement strand
GTCCCGTCGTGATACACCCCATCCAGGGGAGCCTGCTCGCCGAAGTCCACCTTGATCGCCCGTACGCCCAGCTCCAGCAGGCTCCGCAGATACGACTGGTAGATGCGGGTCGCCTCGGGATTGGTGAAGTCGATACAGCTCACGCGCCCCTTGAAGCCCGGCGTGTAGCAGATGCCCACGTCGTAGAGGCCCCCGTCGCGCGTCTGCACGAAGCCGTCCACGGCCAGCAAGTCCTCGAAGAGCTTCGAGCCCTCCGGAATGTACGGGAGCTGCCACAGGCTCACCCCGGCGCCCAGGTCCGCCATCTCCTTCAAGAAGCCGGCCGGATCGGGAAACCGGTCCGGGGCGAACTCCAGATCGCACTGCCAGTCCTTGCGGAACCAGTCGGTGTCCAGGTGCAGGACGTCGCAAGGGATCTGCGCCTCGCGGTTGCGGCGCACGACGTCGAGCGCCTCGTCCGCCGTGCGGTAGGAGATCTTGCTCTGCCAGAGGCCGAAGCTCCAGCGCGGAGGCATGCGGCTCTTGCCGGTGAGATCGGTGTAGCGGGCCAGGATCTCCTCGGGCGTGCCCACGAAGAGGTAGTAGTCGAGAAAGTCGTCCTCGATCGCGACCTGCACGTCGGCGGCGCCGCGGCTCCCCACCCAGCAGGTCATGCGCGCCGATTGGTTGAAGAAGGCGCCCCAGCCGCGGGTCGTCCAGAAGAACGGGATGTTCTTGTAGCTGCGCGGGGTGGTGGTGCCGAAGGCCTCCACCATGTTGAGGTCCACGGTCTGGCCCACCTTGTCGAGGGCCAGGAACTTCTCGCCGAAGCCGTAGACGGCCTCCTGGGGGCGCAGGGCGAAACACTCCACCGCCAGGGGCCGGCCGTCGCCGCTGCGGCACACCCCTGTACTGTAGGTGTCCCAGACGTGGAAGTGATTCTTCTCGGGCCCGCCCGCCTCGGCCACGATCCGCCCCGAGGCATCGCGCACACGCAGCGAGAACGGAAGCAGCCCGATCTCGTAGCGCGCGGCGGGCGTCGTCAGGGCGACTCACCAGCATGGGGCTGTCGCCGTCCGGCACGACGTCGCCCTCGGCGTAGCGCACGCGCACGACGCCGTCGGAGACTACGTCGACGCGCAGGGTTCCGTCCTCCCCGGGGCGCGGGAGCAGCGCTGCCAGCTCCTCGGGGTTCTCGGGATCCAGCTGGCGGAACCGGCTCTGGAAGCGTTCCGATCGCGTGCGAAGCACCACCGAGCGGTCGCTCTGCTCCAGCACCTCACACGCCTTGACGTTGGAGCGCTCGACGTCGCGCGTCTCGAGGAGACGCGTGTAGAGGTCGTCTACGATCGGCTGGCGGGCCATGAACTCCTGGCTTACGGCGTGTACCAGATGGGCGAGGTGTAGGCGCGGTCCTGGAGCGTGGCCGGAACGTTCTTCGGGCGCTCGATTTCGTAGAACACCGCGTCGTAGGTGGTCCAGCGCGGGGTCGGGATCTCGAGCACGCGCACGTAGTAGAAGGCCGACTCCTTCGGATCGAAGTCGGGGTCCGTCCAGTGCGCCCCCAGGACCGCGGCGCCGATGCTGTTGGTCCAGGTCGCCTTCGCCACGTCCACGGTGTTGCCGACGGCCGTCTTGCAACGCCCGTCGGCCGCGATCTTCCGGCTGTCGGAGACGGCCACGTCGTAGATGCGCTCGTGGGTCTCGCCCTTGGCGTCCAGCCAGCCCTTGATGACCTGCACGCGGTCCAGGTTGGCCCCGTCCGGATCGCGCAGCGCCCGGATCAGGAAGCTGGGCGCCTTGCCTCCCGACGCCTTCTTCAGGTCCCCGCCCATGGGCACGCCCCCCGCGTAGCCCACGGAGGCGAAATCGGAGGCCTTCAGGTCGCCGGCCTGGAAGTCCCAGCCGCCGAAGACGCGCACCCGGATCCGGGTCCCCGTGGTCGCATAGACTTCCTTGCGCGTCAGCGAATCGAAGATGTCGCCGCGGGTGTTCTCCCGTGCCCACACGCCGGTAAGGCCGGGAGCAGCCTCCTGCGAGGTCATGATCCTCAGCGCCGGGTCCTCGGCGGGAATAACCACGCGGTTGTGGCGTTCCGGCGACGGCTCGGTGTGCTGGTACTTGCCGAAGTAGTTCTCCTCGCGAGAGGTG
>JAFDET010000050.1 GCA_019310195.1 Deltaproteobacteria bacterium | reverse complement strand
CCAGGCCTGGGGCGTTGCGCTCAACGTCGTCGAGCTGGACTCCGCGCTGGCCACCGCCCAGCAGCTGGACTCCGAGTTGGTCGAGGACCTGTCGCTGATCCAGGAGCGGGCCATCCACTTCGTGGCCGACCTGGCCGTCGAGCCGTCCCTGCTGCGCGCGCGCGCCCTGGCCGCCTCCGACGGCGGCCCCGTGGCCGACGCGCTGAGGCGCCCCCTGGCACCGGGGCTGCTGGGCGCCACTCCGCTGGCCACCGGCGCCGCGCTCGTGGGGGCCCTGGCCCTGGGTGTGGCCCTGCACGGCCGCTTCCGGCCGTCGCGGGGCTGCCAGCGCTGCGGCTCCCTGGTGTGTCCGCGCTGCGATCACGCGTCGATCCGGCGCGGTCTGTGCGAGACCTGCAACCGGCTGCTGTACAAGACGGAGGGCACCGATCCCGCCCTGCGCGCGGCTCGCGCGGAGCAGCTGGCCCGGCGCGCCAGCTGGGTGGACCGGCTCTCGCTGGCGGCCAGCCTGGCGGTCCCGGGCGCCGGGGCGATGCTCGGCGGGCGGCCTCTGCTGGCCTTCTTCACCTGCGTTGCGGCCAGCGCCACGGTCGTTTCCTTCGCGGCCCGGCACGGCCCGGCCCCCGATCCGCTGGCGGCGGGCGCCGCCGGACCCGCGCTCTTCCTGGCCGCCTCGCTGGCCTTCGCGGCACTGTATGGGCTGCTCGTGGTGCTGGGCCTGTCGGCGCGGACGGCGCGCTGATGTCGGCGCTGCGCGGCAACCTGAAGGACTTCGGGATCGCCGAAGTCTTCCAGCTCATCGGACAGCAGCGCAAGACCGGCGTCCTGGTGATCGAGCACGATGACGATCGGGTCAGCCTGCTCTTCGACGGCGGCGCCGTGGTGACCGCGGAGCCCGTGGGTGGCGCCCAGGACGGCGCGCTGGCGGAGATGCTGCTGCGCTGCGGCCTCGTCACCCGCGAGACCCTGCTCGAGGTGCAGCGCGAGATGGACACCTCGCTGCGTCGCCTGGGCTCGCTGCTGCTCGAGCGCGAGGCGCTGGAGCCCGAAGCCCTGGGTCAGATCGAGGACCTGCTGACCCAGGAGACTCTGTTCGAGATCCTGCGCTGGGAGCGCGGCAGCTTCGCTTTCAACGCCGGCTCCGTCGACCACGACCGGGAGGGACGTCTGCTGGGAGCCGAGCAGATCCTGATGGAGGGCCTGCGCATGGTCGACGAGTGGCGCACGTTCGCCAATCGCGTCCCGGCCGACGACACCGTCTTCCAGCGCGTGGGCCGCTTCGAGGACTGGAGCGTGGCGCGCGAGGCCGAGGGCCAGGAGCTCGAGGCCGCACGGCGCGTATTCCAGCTTGTGGATGGCCGGCTCTCCGTGCGTCGGGTCATCGACCTGGCGCGTCTCGGCACCTTCGAGGCCACCCGCACGCTGGTGGCGTTGCAGGACGCGGGGCTGGTCGAGCCGCTGGACCCCTCCCAGCTGGCCCGCCTCCGTCCCCGGGTCCAGCTCGAGGTGCCGCGGCCCTCGGCGCGGCCGCTCCTGGCGGGTGCGTTTCCGTTGCTGCTGCTGCTGGGCCTGGCGTTCTACGCGCTCAGCCCGGCGCCCGCGCAGAATCTGGAGGGCGCCGTCTCCTGGACGCAACGGCCGATGCTTGCGGCCCGGGCGGCTTTCGAGGCGGAACGCGTGCGCAAGGCGCTGGAGGCCTATCGCTTCGAGATCGGCCGCTGGCCCGAGCGTCTGGAGGAGCTGGTCGTCGCCGGCTACCTCGAGGCCGGCGCGTTGACTCCCTCCGAGGGCCGTCCCTACTATTACGCGCGTCGGGGGGACGAAGCCGTTCTCCTGGCGCCCGAGCACTGAGCCGCACATCCGTTCCCGCCGTCGGGAACCCAACCGGGGGCCCTCCTGGCCGAGCACGACGCCCGCACCCGCCAGACGTTGATCTTCGACGACAACCACGCAGCGGCGGAGCTCTACGGCGAAGGCGACCGCACCCTCCGGATCCTCGAGCGTGAGCTGGGAATCGACGCGCACGCACGCGGCAACGAGGTGCGCCTGGTGGGTGAGCCGGACGCCGTGGCGGCGGCGCGCAAGGTGCTGGACGAGCTGTATGCCCAGGTGCGCTCGGGCCAGACCATCGGCGCGCGCGAGGTGGGCGAGGTGGTGCGCATGGTGCATCAGGCTCCGGACGTGGACCTGCGCGAAGTCACCGGAGACGTGCTCGCCGACGTGGGCAGCCGGCGTCGCATCGCCGCCAAGACCCTGTCCCAGCGCCGCTACGTCGAGATGATCGCCGAGGCGGACCTGGTCTTCTCCGTTGGGCCGGCGGGAACCGGCAAGACCTACCTGGCCATGGCCATGGCCGTGGCCGCGCTCAACCGCCAGGAAGTGAGCCGGATCATCCTGGCGCGGCCGGCGGTGGAGGCCGGCGAGAGGCTCGGCTTCCTGCCCGGCGACATCGCCGAGAAGGTCAACCCGTACCTGCGCCCCCTCTACGATGCGCTCTTCGACATGATGGCCCTCGAGCAGGCGGGGCGCCTGATGGAGCGGGGCGTGATCGAGGTCGCGCCTCTGGCGTTCATGCGCGGACGCACGCTCAACGACTCCTTCGTCATCCTGGACGAAGCCCAGAACACGACCCGGGAGCAGATGAAGATGTTCCTGACCCGCCTGGGCTTCAACACCAAGGCGGTGGTCACGGGCGACGTGACCCAGATCGACCTGCCGGCCGACAAGACCAGCGGACTGGTGGACGCGGTCCGTATCCTCGAACACATCGAAGGGATTTCGGTCATGCGCTTCCGCGAAGAGGACGTGGTCCGGCACCCGTTGGTGCTGTCCGTCATCCGCGCCTACGACCGCGACGATCGGCGCCCGGATCGGGGATGAGCGTACTGGTGTCGGCGCCGCCCGGACGGCGCGGGCTTCCCCAGGTGGATCGGGGCCGGCTGCGCGCGCGGGCGCGCCGCGTGCTGGACGAGTTGTGCCACGCGGCATCGGAGCTCTCCGTGAGCTTGGTGGACGACGCGGCGATCGCGGAGCTCAACGCGCGCTTCCGGCGGCTTCGCGGACCGACGGACGTGCTCTCCTTCTCCCTGGTCGAGGGACCGCATGCGGAGCGTCGCGGCCCGCTGCTGGGCGACGTGGTCATCGGCGTGGAAACGGCGGCCCGCCAGGCGCGCCGCGGAGGACGGAGCCTGGACGACGAAGCAGCGCGCCTGCTGGTGCACGGAGTCCTGCACCTGATCGGTCACGACCACGCGCGGCCGGCCGAAACCCGCGCCATGCGCGCCGAGGAGCGCCGTCTGTGGCGGGCGCTCGGCATCTAGGGCTCCGGCGACTCGGCCTGCTGGCGGGCTACGTCGCGGCCACCCTTCTGTCGTTTCCGGTGGGCGGGGCCGGCTTCGACGTGGGCTGGCTCTTCGCCTGGCTGGGGCCCGCGTTCTTGTGGATGGGGATCCGGGGCCTGGCGCCGCGACGCGCCGCGGGCGTTGCCTTCGCAGCGGCGCTGATCGCCCACGCTGCCGTCCTGCACTGGATCTACGTGGTGACCGTCACCTACGGGCACGCCCCCAGGATTGCGGGTGTTGCTGCGCCCCTCGGGCTGGCCGCCTACATGGCCGCGCACACGGCGCTCTTCGCCGCTCTGGCGGCACGGCTCGGCGCACGGGGCGCCGGCGGCCCGCTGGCCTTGGCGGCCGTCTGGACCGCCACCGATCACCTGCGCAGCTTCTCCCTGTCCGGCTTCCCGTGGGCCACCCTGGGTTACGCGCAGCACGCCAACCCGGCGCTCTTGGCCCTGGCTCCTTGGACCGGGGTCTACGGTCTCTCCTTCGTGACCGTGCTGGGGGGCGTGGCGGCGGCCCAGTGGCTGGTCGAGGGGCGCTCGCGCAGCGCGGGCAGCGGTCTGGCCGCGCTGCTGGCGCTGCTGGCGCTGGGCGGCGTGCTCGGCCTGCGCGGCGTTCCGCCCGACGGCGAAGCGATGCTGCGCGTGGCGGTTCTGCAGGGCAACATCGACCAGGGCGTGAAGTGGAGCCCGGATTGGGCCGAACACACCCTCGGCATCTACGAAGAGCTGACCCGCGCGTCCGCGGCGCAGGGCGCCGCCTGGATCGTCTGGCCGGAGACCGCCGTCCCGGGCTCGGTCACCAGCGACCCGGAGCTGCGCGCACGGCTCGGGGCCCTGGCTCGCGACACCGGCGCCACCTTGGTGGTGGGTGGGGTCGGCGTCGAGCGGGACGGCGAAGCACTGCGCTTCTTCGACAGCGCGTTCGTGTTTACGCCGGCGGGCGAGCTGGAAGCGCGTTACGACAAGGCCCATCTGGTTCCCTACGGCGAGTACGTTCCCCTGCGCGGCTTGCTCGGGCGCTTCCTCAGTGCGCTGGCCCGCGGCATCGCCAACACCGACGTCTCGCCCGGCGCGGGACCGCGCGCGCTGGCGTTGCCGGCGCCCGGTGGCCCCGTACCCGCGGGGGTGCCGATCTGCTATGAACTCCTCTTTCCGGATCTCATGCGTCGTTTCGTGGGCGACGGGGCGCAGCTGCTCCTGGCCATCACCAACGACGCCTGGTACGGGCGGACGGGGGCGCCCCACCAGTTCCTGGCCATCACGGCCCTGCGCGCGGCCGAGAGCCGTGTCTGGATCGCGCGTGCGGCCAACACCGGCATCTCGGCATTCATCGATCCGCGGGGTCGGGTGCAGGAGCGGACACGGATATTCGAGCGGGGCTTCCTGGTAAGCGACGTCCCGCTGCGGCCCCCGCCGAGTGGGGGATCGTTCTACACGCGACGCGGGGACGTGTTCGCGTGGAGCTGCTGGATCGGAGCTCTCGTCGTGGCGTTTGCGCCGCGGCGGGACCCGGAGGGGACACGACGATCATGAGCACAACGGTGACCCAAGAGCCCGCCGAGCTCCGAGAACACCTCGAGGATCTCTCGAGGCGCTTCGACGAGCTTCGCGGGCGGCTTTGACCTGGCTGGACTGAAGGAGCGGCGGGCCGTCTTGGAGGAGGCCTCCGGCCAGCCCGACCTGTGGAACGACCGCGAACGGGCCGAGCAGGTCTTGCGGGAGAAGCGCCAGGTGGAGCGGGAGCTGGAGCTCTTCGACGGCCTGGCTGGCGCCCTGGAGGACGCCGGCGTGCTGCTGGATCTGGCGGACGAGGCCGACGACGACCAGACCCGCACGGAGGCGGCCGAGCGGCTGGCCGGCGCCGAGCGCGAGCTGGGCGAGGCCGAGCTGCGGCGCCTGCTGGGCGGCGAGCACGACGCCGGCGACGCCATCGTGTCCATCAACGCCGGGGCCGGCGGCACGGACGCCTGTGACTGGGCGGAGATGCTGCTGCGCATGTACCTGCGTTGGGCCGAGCGGCGCGGATACCGCACCGAGATCCTCGACGTGCAGGAGGGCGAAGAGGCGGGCCTGCGCGGCGCCACGCTCACGATCTCCGGCGACTATGCGTTCGGCTACGTGAAGCCGGAGGAAGGCGTGCACCGCCTGGTGCGCATCTCGCCCTTCGATGCCCAGAAGCGTCGTCACACTGCCTTCGCCAGCGTCTCGATCTTTCCGGATCTCGACGATGACATCGAGGTGGAGATCGAAGAGAACGACCTGCGCATCGACACCTACCGCGCTGGCGGCGCCGGCGGCCAGCACGTCAACAAGACGGACTCGGCCGTGCGGCTCACCCACCTGCCCACGGGCATCGTGGTGCAGTGCCAGAACGAGCGCTCCCAGCACAAGAACAAGGCCGCGGCCATGAAGGTGCTGCGAGCACGCCTCTACGAGCACGCCCGTGCCGAGCGTGAGGCCGAGAAAGCTGCGCTGGCCGGAGAAAAGCGCGAGATCGGGTTCGGCAGCCAGATCCGGTCGTATACCCTCCACCCCCAGCAGCGGGTGAAGGATCACCGCACCGGCGAAGAGACGGGCAACACGACGGCGGTTCTCGACGGGGATCTCGACGCCCTGATCCGGGCGGCGTTGCTCCTCAAGGCCGGGAACGCTCAGGGAGCGACGGCGTGAGCGAGTACGAACGCGAGGCGCGGCGCCAACGTCTGGAGGCGCGGCGCGGCGCCGGCATCGACCCCTTCCCCGCACGGGTGGGCGCCTATACGCCGCTCGGCGACGTGCGGCGCATCCACGGCGAGAAGGACGGCGATGCGCTGGAGGCCGAGGCGATCGAGGTCGCGGTGTGCGGGCGGGTCATGGCCCACCGCTCCTTCGGCAAGCTGGTCTTCGTGGACCTGCGCGAAGACGGCGAGACCATCCAGGTCTCGGGCCGCAAGCAGACCCTCGACGCCGAAACGTTCGGCCACCTCAAGGAGTGCGATGTCGGCGACTTCCTGCGCGTGGAAGGCGTGCTCTGGCGCACCCGCAGCGACGAGCTCACCGTCGATGCCCGGGCCGTGGACCTGCTGGCCAAGGCGCTGCGCCCGATGCCCGAGAAGTGGCACGGGCTGGTCGATGTCGAGACCCGCTATCGCCAGCGTTACCTGGACCTGCTGGTCAACAAGGACGCGCGGCGCATCGCGCTGGTGCGCAGCCGTGCCACCTCGGCCCTGCGCGGCTTCCTGGACGGTCGCGGGTTCCTGGAGGTGGAGACGCCGGTGCTGCAACCGCTCTACGGCGGCGCTGCGGCTCGGCCGTTCCAGACCCACTACAACGCCCTGGATCAGGATCTCTTCCTGCGCATCTCCGACGAGCTGTACCTGAAGCGGCTGGTGGTGGGGGGGCTCGATCGCGTCTACGAGATCGCCCACAACTTCCGCAACGAGGGCATCAGCTTCAAGCACAGCCCCGAGTTCACGATGATGGAGTGCTACCAGGCCTACGCCGACTACCTGGACATGATGGAGCTGGTGCAGGGCCTGGTTCAGCACGTGGTGCAGGAGACGCTGGGCGAGCTCTCCATCACCTGGCGCGACGCCTCCATCGACTTCTCCGGGGACTGGCCCCGGATCTCCATGCGCGACGCCATCCTCGAGGCCACCGACGGCGAGCTGGACGTGCTGGCCGACGAGGACTGGCGCGCCCGCCAGCAGGCCCTGCGCCAGCGCGGCGTGGACGTGCGCGAGCAGCCCACGTGGGCCACGTTCGTCGACGAGGTCTTCAGCGTGCTGGTCGAGCCCAAGCTGGAGCAGCCGACCTTCGTGGTGAACCACCCGGCCGAGCTCTCGCCCCTGGCCAAGCGCTCCCCCGACGACCCGCGGCTGGTCGAGCGTTTCGAGCTCTTCGCCGGCGGCATCGAGCTGGCCAACGCCTTCAGCGAGCTGAACGACCCCGACGACCAGCGCCTCCGCTTCGAAGAGCAGCGCGACGCGGCGGCCCAGGGCGACGACGAAGCCCACCCGCTCGACGAGGACTACCTGGTCGCCTTGGAGCACGGCATGCCGCCCACCGGCGGTCTGGGTGTGGGCATCGACCGGCTGGTGATGCTGCTGACTGGCGCGTCCCACATCCGTGAGACCATCCTCTTTCCCCAGCTTCGGGACCGCGGCTAGTCGTGGCGGGCTGGCTCGCGGTCCTGGACTCGGCGGGAAGCGCCCTGGCCCTGACCTTCATCGTCGCGCTGGCCTTGGGGATCGGCGCGCTGACGCTGTTCTTCTTCGGGTCGTCGGTGGTGGTGCTCCAGAGCTTCGCGCGCCAGGCTCGAGCCGGGGGCGTGCTGCTCTGCATCGTGGTGCTCGAGGCGCTGCTGCTGGGCGGCATTCTGGTGGGCCAGGAGGACCTGCGCGAGGTGCTACCGGCCGACGCCACGCCCATGGGGCTGTGGCTCACGGCCTCGGCGACAGCGGCGCTGGGCTCGGTGCTCGCCCTCTCGATCTGCGCGGGCCTGTTGCGCACCTTGTCCTCGGGGCGCCTGGCGCGGGCGAGCCTGGTGGTGTTGGCGGCAGGCTACGGCCTGGGCGTCGGTGGCAGCGGCCGCGTGGCCTATGCCGCGGCACCCGCTCTGGCGTGCCTGGCGGCAGCCGCGCTGGTGGCCGTCCGTCGTCGGCGCGGGGGTGCCCGCTCCGGCGACGTGGAGTCCGCGCTGTGGCTCCTGGGCGTGGTTCTGCTGGCGGGCGTGGTCGCGGCCCTGGCGCTGGGCCGCCCGAGCCCGGCGCTGGCCGAGGCCGGCGGTTGGGTGCTGCTGCTCTTCGCCGGCCTGGTCGTCCTGGGGCTGCTGCCCCTGGCCGCCGCCGGCTTCCTGGAGATGCGTCACAGCGCCGAGTGGTTCATCGCCTCGCGCTACCTGGTGGCACAGCGCCGCCAGACCTTCATCTCCATCATCAGCGTCATCTGCGCCGCCGGTGTTGCGGCGGGCGTGTGGCTCATCATCACCGTGCTGTCGGTGATGAACGGGTTCCAGGAAGTCTGGCGCGAAGAGTTCGTGGGCAAGCGCGCACACCTCACGGTGATGTCGCGTTACGGCAACTTCGCCGACTACCGCGAGGCTGTGGACAAGGTCCTGGCCACGCCCGAGGTGATGGGGGCGTCGCCCTTCCTGGACGCCGAGGGCATGGTGCGGGGCGAGCGCGGCCAGATCCAGGGCGTGCGCGTGCGCGGCATCGATCCGTTCCTGGTCGGCGCCGTCTCGACCCTGCCCGACGACGTGATCGCCGGCTCGCTGGAGGCGCTGGACCCGCAGCCGCCCGCGGAAGCCGGCGGCGAGGACCCACTGCCGGGCATCGTGATCGCCTCGGGTCTGGCCTGGCGCCTGGGCGTCGGCGTGGGCGACCCGCTCTTGCTGGTCTCGCCGTTCGGGGGGCCACCCACGCCCTTCGGCCCGGCGCCCCGCCTCCACCGCTACCAGGTGGCCGCAATCTTTCAGCCCAGCTTCGCCCAGCTCGACGAGATGTACGCCTACGTCAGCTTGAACTCGGCGCAGGCGTTCCTGCGCGTCAGCGACGTGGCGCAGGGCATCGAGGTGCGCACGCGGGACTTCTACCGTTCGAGCCCCGTGGGCCTGGCCGTCCAGGCGGGCCTGGGCGAGGACTACTACGTGCGTGACTGGAAGGAGTTCTTTCCCGAGTTCTTCCAGGCGCTCAAGACCGAACGCGTGATGATGTTCATCCTGCTCACCATGATCATGGTCGTGGCCGCGTTCGTGATCGTCGCCACCCTGATCATGATGATCATGGAGAAGACCAGCGACATCGCGATCCTCAAGGCCATGGGGGCGAGCGAGGCGACCATCGAGCGCATCTTCGCCCTCGAGGGCACGCTGATCGGCATCGTCGGTACGGCCGTCGGCGTGGTGGCGGGCGTCGTGGTGACGAAACGCCTGCCCTGGGTGCAGCGCCAGGTGGAGGCGATCACCGGCATCGACACCTTGCCCGCCAGTGTCTACCAGGGCGTGTCGACGCTTCCGTCGGACATCGACCCGCTCCAGGTGACGTGCGTGGCCGGCATCGCCATGGTTCTGGCGCTGGGCGCCACGCTGCTGCCGAGCCGCCAGGGCGCGCGTCTCGAGCCCGCCGAGGCGCTTCGTTATGAGTAGCCCGCTCGTCCAGGTCGAGGGCCTCGGCAAGGCCTTCCCCACCGGCGAAGGCAGCATCGAGGTGCTGACCGGCGTGGATCTGGTGATCGAAGAGGGCGATCGGCTGGCGGTGCTGGGGGAGTCGGGCGTCGGCAAGTCGACCCTGCTCCACATCCTGGGGACGTTGGATCGCCCCACCGCCGGTAGCGTGCGGTTCCACGGTGAGGACGTCTTCGCCCGCCCGCCCGATTCGCTGGCGACCTTCCGCAACGAGATGCTCGGCTTCGTGTTCCAGTTCCACCATCTGCTGCCCGAGTTCGACTCGGTGGAGAACGCCATGATGCCGGGCCTGCTGCGCGGGCTGGACTTCGACGAGATGCGCGAGCGCGCCACCGCGATCCTGGAGGAGGTGGGCCTGGGGCATCGCCTGCACCACAAGGTGGGCAAGCTTTCGGGAGGCGAACGGCAGCGCGTCGCCGTGGCCCGCGCCCTGGTCCTGAACCCGCCCCTGCTGCTGGCCGATGAGCCGACGGGGAACCTGGACCCCAGCACGGGAGCCCGCATCGAGGACCTGCTGCTCGAGATGAACCGCACCCGGCGCACGGCGCTGGTGGTGGTCACCCACAACGAGCGCCTGGCGGGCAAGCTGGGGCGGGCCGTCGTGCTGGCCGACGGCCGCCTGGGGCCGCCGGGTCCGGCGGCCTCCCAGGTGCGCGACTCAGGACTTAAATCAGCGTAAACAAAGGAAAAAGCGGGCGCCGGGGGCCTTGCCACGCATCCCACCCACCATTAGACTCCGAAGCCGATGCGGTTGGGGTGAGCCGCGGGGTGCGGCCCGGAGGTCGCCCACGCATCGCCGGGCCCGCGTCGGAGGATGTCCTTGCCCACCACTCGCCGCAGCCTCGCCAGCCTGTGCGCCGGGCTCCTCGTCGCGGCCTGCTTCGCAACCCCGGCCCGCGCCGCCGACGCGCCGGTGAAGGTCGTTGTGGCGCTGCTGCCCTTCGAAGTGCACAGCGCCGGCGGTCTCGACTACCTGGAGACGGCGCTCGTCGACCTGCTGGAATCGCGCATCGAGGCCAGCGGCAAGGTGAGCGTGGTCGAGTCGGTGATCGTACGCGAGGCCATGGTCGGGTACGCCTCCGGTCCGATGGCGGACGATTCGCTGCGCCAGCTCGCCCTCGACGTGGGCGCCGAGTACGTGGTCACCGGGAGCCTCACGGAGCTGGCCGGACAGTTCAGTCTGGACATGCGCGTGACGCCGGTGCAGAGCGCCTTCACCAGCAAGACCATGGTCTTTACAGCGCAGGGGGAGGATGACCTCCTGGACCGGGTCAACGAGCTGGCGGAACGCGTGGTCTCGATCGTCACCGCCACGCCTTCCGCCGTGGTTGCCGCGGTGCGGCTGGTCGGGGCGGAGCAGGAGACGGTCGGCGTCCGAGACACGCTGTCGACCCAGCCCGGCAGGCCCTACTCCAGCGAGTCGGTACGCCGCGACCTGGACAAGCTGGGTGGCTTGCCCGGAATCGCCACCGCGACGGTCGAGACCGAACGCGAGGGCGGCGGCGTGGTGGTCACGTTCCGGCTGGTGTCCTCGGAAGACCTGCTGGCGACGCCCGAGGCCGAGGACGAGACCGATGTGGTGGCCGAGGTCCTGATCAAGGGCAATCGGCGGATCGAGAGCGACGCGATCCTGGCCCGGATCAGCACCCGCGCAGGCTCTCCGTACAGCGCGCGGCGCGTGGCCTCCGACATCAAGGAGGTCTACTCGCTCGGCTTCTTCCGCAACGTGCGCGTGACGTCCGAGGAGAGCCTCGATGGCCGGGTCCTGACCTTCCAGGTCGAGGAGAACCCGGTCATCCGCCAGGTCACCATCACCGGCAACGACAAGATCCCCGGCGAGAAGATCCGCGACTCCCTCACCCTGACCACCGGCTCCACCCTGGACTTCCCGCTGCTCTACGAGAACGGGCAGCGGATCGAGTCGCTCTACCGCGCCGAGGGGTTCTATCTGGCGTCCGTGAGCCACGAAATCGAGACTCTCACCGGCAACGCCGTGGCGGTCCATTTCGACGTCACCGAGGGCAAGAAGCTGCGGCTCACGCAGATCCTCTTCGAGGGCAACACCGCTCTCGATGAAAACGAGCTGCGCCGCGGCATGCGGACCAAGGTGTGGCGCTGGTACTCCCACGTCACCCGCTTCCTGGACAAGTCCGGAACCTACTCGGAGCCCGTCTTCCAGCAGGATCTGCGCGGGGTGGAGTCCAAGTACGCAGACAAGGGTTTCGTGCGGGTGGAGGTGGGCGCGCCCAAGGTCGATCCGCTCGAAGAGGGGCTGATCGTCACGGTGCGCATCGACGAGGGCGACCTTTTCAAGGTGGGCTCGCTCACCGTGGAGGGAGACGAGACCGCCGACACGGAAGCCCTGCTGGCCCGGCTGCGACTGCGGGAAGGCGAGGTCTTCAACCGTTCGCACCTGACCGGCGACGTGGAGAACCTGACTCACCACTACACGGACCGCGGCTTCTACTTCGCCAGCATCGAGCCGCAGACCGATCTCTCCGAAGCCACCAAGACCATCGACGTCGACTTCCAGGTGGAGAAGGGGCCGCTCTACTTCGTCCGCAAGATCGACATCGAGGGCAACACGACCACCGTGGACCCGGTGATCCGCCGCGAGATGCAGCTCGTCGAGGGCCAGCTCTACTCCGCGCGCGCGCTGCAGCTCTCCGAGGCGCGGATCCGCTCTCTGGGCTTCTTCGAAGAGGTGAACTTCGAGCCCACTCCGACGGACTACCCGGACCAGATCGACGTGGACGTGAAGGTGGTGGAGCGGCCCACGGGCTCGCTTTCCTTCGGCGCCGGCTTCTCCTCCCAGGACAGCTTCGTGCTCACCGGAAGCCTCTCCCAGAGCAACCTGTTCGGCCGCGGCTGGGGCGCTCAGGTTTCGGTGGACTGGGGCCAGCGTTCCAGGCGCTTCTTCGGTTCGTTCAGCGATCCGTACTTCCTGGGCAGCAGCTTCAGCTTCGCGGCGACGCTCTTCTTCACGGACGTGGACTTCGAGTCCTTCGAGCAGCAGCAGTTCGGCATCGACCTGGTGCTGGGCCACGCGCTCAACCTGGAGGGCAGCCAGCGCGCCTTCCTCCGCTACAGCTTCGCCAGCCGCCAGGTCACCGAGGACAGCACGGCGAACGCCGCTTCGGTGATCTTCCGCCAGACGCTTTCGGACCAGGTGACGTCCAGTCTGGTGGGTCTCACCCTGCGCGGCGACACTCGCAACGACCGCGTGGCGCCGACCGCCGGCGGGCAGTGGGCCTTCTCCAGCGGCTTCGCCGGGTTGGGCGGTTTCTCCAAGTTCCTGCGCATCGAGGGCCGCATCCAGCGCTTCTTTCGCGCGCCCGAGTGGTGGCCCTTCTTTCAGGATCGCTCCACATTCATGTTCGCCGCTCGGGGTGGCTACTCGTTCCCGTTCAACGACGTCAGCGACTACAACAATCCCATCACCAGCGCCCTGGTTTCGGCCGGCGGCGAGCTTCAGGCCCTGTCGGACATCGACGACGACATGGTCCTGCCGCTCTCCGAGCGCTACTTCCTGGGCGGCCTGGGCCCCTTCCAGCTACGCGGTTTCCGCGCCCGCTCGGTGGGGCCGCGCCGCTCCGTGCTGCGGCGTTCGGGCCTGTTCGGTACGGGCAACGAGTTCATGGCCGTGGGCCGGACCATCGCTCTTGCGAGCGA
>JAFDET010000284.1 GCA_019310195.1 Deltaproteobacteria bacterium | reverse complement strand
GGCCTGTGGCGCCCGGCTCCCACGACATGGCCCGCGAGTACCGGGCACTCTCGGCGCTGTGGCAGGCCTTCCCGTACGCGCCCCGCGCCTTCCTGTTCTGCGAGGACGAAGCCGTGATCGGCGCCCCGTTCCTGGTCATGGAGCGGCGCCACGGCGTCGTGGTGCGCAATCCGATCCCCGAGTGCTTCGGCGGCGGAAACGATGAGGTGGCGAACCGCAAGCTCTCCGGTGTCGTGATCGACGTACTGGCCGAGTTGCATGCCGTGGACCCGGCGCCGATCGGTCTCGACACCCTGGGCCGCCACCCCGAGCAGTTCCTCGAACGGCAGGTGCGGGGCTGGTCCGATCGCTGGGAACGCTCGCGGGTCGACCCGGTTCCCCTCGCCGACGAGGTCGCCGGTTGGCTCCGGGACAACCTCCCCAAGTCGGGGCAGCCCACGCTGCTGCACAACGACTGGCGCCTGGACAACATGTCCGTGGCCGAGGACGACCCCGGCCGCTGCGTGGCGGTCTACGACTGGGACATGTGCACCCTGGGCGATCCGCTGTGCGACGTCGGCACCCTGCTTTCCCAGTGGGCCGGGCCGGGCGATTCCGGGGCCGCGTTCGCGCCCATGCCCTCGATCGTGCCGGGCTTCATGACCCGCGACGAGGCCGCGGCGCGCTACGCGGAGAAGAGCGGCCGCTCGTTGGAGGGCTTCGCCTACTACCTGGTCTTCGGGACCTTCAAGATGGCCGTCGTGCATGGGCGATGCCGCCGCCCAGCTCTTCGGACTCGCCGCCGACCGTCGTCCCTGAGCCGCGCGCGGTGCCGCGCGAGCGCCTGCTGACCTCGGCCTTCCTGCTCTGCTTCGCGGGAACGTTCGTGCAGGGCATGGCCTTCAACCTGTACCTGCACCTTCCGGGCTACCTCAAGGACCTGGGTGCCGACGAGGTGGCCATCGGCTTCATCTGGAGCCTCACCGCTGGAGCGGCGCTGCTGGTGCGGCCCTGGGTGGGCCGCGCCATGGACGACTGGGGCCGACGCCCGGTGATCCTGGTGGGCAATGCGCTCAACGTGGTCACCCTGTCGCTCTACCTGACGGTCAGCGAGATCGGTCCGTGGGTCTGGCTGATTCGCGTGGTCCACGGGCTGGCCGAGTCGATGCTCTTCGCGGGCTTCTTCACCTACGCGGCCGATGTGGTTCCGGCTTCCCGGCGCACCCAGGGGCTGGCGCTCTTCAGCGTGTCGGGAATGCTGCCCATTGCCCTGGGTCCGCTGCTGGGTGACGCGATCCTGGCGCGCGCCGGCTACAGCGAACTCTTTGCCGCTTCGGTCGTGCTGGCGGTGGCCTCGCTGCTGGTTGCGCTTCCGCTGCGCGAGGCGAAGCCGGTGGTCGAGCCCGGCGAGGCGTCCCGGGGCTTCACGGCGGCCGCGATGCAGCGCAATCTGCTGCCGTTGTGGTTCATGGGCACGGTCTTCGCCACGGCGATCGCCGGTCCCTTCACGTTCCTCAAGACGTACCTGGCAGAGCTGGACTTCGGCAGCATGGGTCTTTTCTTCAGCGCCTACTCGTTTGCCGCCATCGGAGTGCGTGTGGGGTTGGGCTGGCTGCCGGATCGGGCCGGGCCCAAGCGCGTGCTGCTGCCGTCGTTCGTGGTGCTCGCCGTCGGCCTGGCGCTCATCCCCACCGTGAGCAGCGATGCCGGCCTCGCGGCGGCCGGCGTGCTGTGCGGGCTGGGGCACGGCATGGCGAACCCCATCCTCAACGGGCTGGTGGTGACCCGCGCGCGCCCCGCGGAGCTGGGCGCGGCGATGGCGCTCTACACTGCGGTGTTCGACGCCGGCGCGCTGATCGGAGGTCCGGTGCTGGGCGGCGTGGCTCGCGGCCTGGGCTACCCGCCCATGTTCGCCGTCTCGGCCGCGCTCGTGGTATGCGGGCTGTTGGTGTTCGCTCTGTGGGATCGCGGGCGGTAGCATCACGAGCCGAGGAGATTCCATGGCCATCGACTTCCGCTTTCCCGAAGAGATCGAACAGGTTCGCCAGCGCGTGCGTCAGTTCTGCGAAGAGATCGTGCGGCCGGCGGAGGCGGAGATCGCTGCCCACGAAGGCGACCGGGCCGTGCTGGTGAAGCAAGTGATCCACATGCGCGTGACCGCCCAGGAGTGGGGCCTGTGGCTGCCGCACATGCCCGAGGAGTTCGGCGGCATGGGGCTCGGCCACGTGGCCATGGCGGCGGTGTCGGCCGAGGCCGCGAAGACGCGCTTCGGCTCCTTCGCGCTCAACGCCCAGGCGCCTGACGAGGGCAACATGCACACGCTGCTCCACTGGGCCAGCGACGCGCAGAAGGATAAGTACCTGCGCCCGCTCTGCGAGGGCCGCGCCCGCTCCTGCTTCGCCATGACCGAGCCTGAGGTGGCGGGCTCCGACCCGACGCTGATCCAGACCCGGGCTGTGGACCGGGGCGACCACTGGGAGATCAACGGTCACAAGTGGTTCATCTCGGGGGCCGAGGGAGCGCAGTTCGCCATCCTGATCGCGCGCACCGAGGACGATCCCGACGTGCCCCAGGCGTCCAACTCGGCGTTCCTGGTGGACATCCCGTCGGACGGCTGGGAGATGGTTCGCGACGTCCACACCATGAGCGGCAGCCACAACCACTGCGAGATCCGCATCACGGATCTCCGCGTCCCCAAGGACAACATCCTGGGCGGGCGCGGACAGGGCCATCTGCTGGGCCAGGCTCGTCTGGGTCCAGCGCGGCTGGCGCACTGCATGCGCTGGATCGGGCAGGCGGAGATCGCGCTGAACATGACGGTGGAGCGCGCGCTGAACCGGTTCGCTCACGGCTCGCTCCTGGCGGAGAAGCAGGGCATCCAGTGGATGATCGCCGACAGCACCATGGAGCTCTACCAGTGCAAGCTGATGGTGCTGCACGCCGCCTACAAGATCGATCGCAAGGAGGGGGGCGCTGGGGTACTCCACGGACACGCCCCTGGCCCAGATGGCCACCCAGGCGCGCTGGGCCCGCTTCGCCGACGGCGCCGACGAGGTGCACCAGTGGCGCATCGCCCACCGCACCATCGAGGCCTACAGCAAGACCGGCAGCGTCTCCCCGGCCGCGGGGGATCTTCCTCTGTGATCGGGGCTCGGGGGGCGGCACGGCTATCCTTGCAGGGGCCCGCTCTTCGCTCGCCTGCGGCTCGCTGCGCGCCCTCGATGAAGCGCGGTGGCTCAGCACGCCCCGATGCCTCGGGCTTGCGGGCAGCAGACGCGGTGGCGCGTTCGCCCGCGGAGGGGCTGCGGCCTAGCGGCCGGGGCTGCGGCCTAGCGGCCTGTGACCTTCGGGTCGATCTTCTTGGCGGTGGCGAGGTGCTCTTCGCCGGCTTCCTTGTCGCCCGCGTCGCGCAGGACCAGACCCAGGCGGTAATGGGCGCGGGCGTCCCTGTCGTCCAGCTCCACCGAGCGCTCCAGGTGCTCCCGAGCGGTCTCCCGGTCCGGCGGTGTCTTCTTGAACAGCGCCCAGCCCAGCGAAGAGCGGTAGGCGGGATCCTCGGGCCACAGCTCCACGGCCGGTTGCAGGAAGGCCAGGGCGCCGGCGAAATCTCCGGCCTTGAGCAGGATGTCGCCCTTGCGGTACAGGGCTTCGGCGTTGGCGATGCGGTCGGCATCGGCCGTGGCGTTTCCATCCAGCTGGGCGTTGTACTCCGAACGGGACTCGGGATTCGACAGTGTGGCGTAGGCGCGCGCAATGCGCGCGAAGAGGGCCGTCGACTCTGCGCGCACGTCGCCCAGGCCCATGCCCGAAAGCGCGTCGGGGTGGAAGCGTTTGGCCGCCTTCAGGTAGGCGTTCTTCACCGCCGCGGCGGGCGCCTCTCGGACGATGCTGAGCACGCCGTAGTGATCCAGCTCGGCCAGTGCAGCGTGTCGCTCCAGTACCTCGCTCCGAAGCTCTGCCACCCGTGCATCGGTTGTCGGCGACGCCTTCTCGCCGGCGCTCGCTGTTTCGCTCGCCGCCTCCTGGGCATCGGCCGGGTCCTCGAACAGGAGCACGACGTCCGGGGCCGCGTCGGCCTCGGCCTCTGCTCCTTCCGGGACCTTCCAGGCCACGCCCCCTGCGGCGTCCAGGATCCATGCCGCCGCCAGTGCGGCGGGCGAGGAGGCACCCTGGAGGGCCGCGCCCAGGGCGCGGCCGGCAGCGAGCTCTTCGCACAGGGTTCGGGCGTCGTCGTCGTCGCAGAGGCGCGCGCTGAGCTTCTCGAAGGCTGCCTGCGGCTCGGCGATCCGGTCCAGGTGTGGCGTCAGCTCCGCCAGCAGCCGGTCCGGTCCCCAATGCCGGACCAGTCCCTCGAAGACCAGGCCGACGGGCTCGGTGCGGAAGGCCTGTGCGTCCTCCGACAGAGCCTCTCCGGCCTCCAGCGCCCAGCTGCCCTCGGACCACGCGAAGCAGCTCAGGATGCGGCGTCGCACCTGGTCCTTCAGCGCCTGGAAGATCTGCTTGGGGGACAGCACGCCCAGCTCGAGCAGGGCGCTTCCTTCCTTGATGCCGCGTTCCTGCACCTGCTGGGAGACTCGCGCGTGCTGCTCCCGGCTGATCGCGCCGGCGTCGAGAAGCTGCACTCCCAGGCTCTCGCTGGGCAGGTTCGACTCGGCGAAGATCGGGACGCCGCCCTGGAGCCGGATGCACTTCTCCGTACGCCCCATCGCGAGCTGCAGCGCGCCTTCGTAGCGTTGTCGCCGCAGCTCCAGCAGCAAGCGCGCCACGGGCAGACGCGAGAGCTCCCCCTCCTGAGGAATCTCGGCCATCATCGATCTGTTTCGGGAGATTGCGGGGGCCTCTTTAGGTGGCGTCAGTAGACGCGTTGCTGGGCGCCGGCGATCTGGAAGGCCGCAGCGATGGCCTGGGGCAGCTCGTGGTGCAAGAGCAGGTGCCGGTCCCGCAGCCGGGAGAGCACCGGCTCCGAGGCCGGCGAGACCCCCGCCAGGACGGCGTCGGCGCCCCAGCGCTCGATGGCGTTCAGCACCTCCTCCAGGCCCAGGGCTCCCACTCCGGCGTCCACCAGCGTCCCGCCCAGATCCACGACCACTACCGAGACCTGCCGCGCATTCTCGTCCCGCGCGATCAGGTCCAGTGCCGAGATCGAGGCTCGCGGGCCCGAGTAGGGCACGATCATCACCGGACCCCAGACGTGCACGATCGGCAGGTCCGGATCGACGGAGAGACCGTCCGGAGGCTCGGCATCGCTTTCCGTGTCCGAGCCCTCGAGGCTCGCGTGGAGCGCGTCGAACTCCAGGGCGGCCAGCACCTCGGCCGCGCCGGGCTCGCGATCGTTCCAGGACTCTGCGGGCCGGACCCGGAACGTGCAGGCGGGTGCGCCCGAGGCGGCGCAGGCCGTTTCCACGACGATGACGTCCTCGTCCAGCAGCTCGGAGAGCCAGCCCGCGGTGTAGCCGGTGGTCACGCTGCAGACGGGTCCGCGGCTGGCGCCTAGCTGCGAGACGTGGCCCTCGGCCTCCCGGGCCTCCGACCAGGTGCCGAGCAGGTCCAGGCCGCGCCCCGGGAGGGGGCGAAGGTCGAAGCCCAGGCGCGGCCCGGCGGCGGTCTCGCCGTGGCTGCCGAAGACGCTGCCGGCAACAGCCCGGCCGTCGCGCAGCCCCGCCAGGAACCCGGCCTGGAGCAGGGCCAGCCGTGCATCCTCGGCCCCCAGGGCTTCGGTCAGCTGGGCGTGAAGCTGGCCCAGCAGGGCCGGATGGGTCAGCAGCCGCGGGTTGCCGCGCAAGGAGGCATCGGCCTCCAAGCCCAGCTGGATCCCCTCGCGAGCGTCCTGGGGTCGACGCCGGCCGGCCACCGCTCAGCCCTCGATGAACGCGTAGATGTCGAACTTCTGGTCCTTGCGGATGAAGCCTTCCGCCTCGACGTCGAGGAGTCGCAGCATGGCGTCGACGCAGACGGGGTCGAATTGGCTGCCCGAGTACTTGGTCAGCTCGCGCAGCACCTGGTCCAGGGACATGGCCTTGCGGTAGGGGCGGTCGCTGGTCATGGCCTCGACCGTGTCGGCCACCAGGATGATCCGCGAGGGCAGGGGGATCTGCTCGCCGCGCAGCCGGTGCGGATAGCCCCGATTCGATCCGTCGAACCACTCGTGGTGATGGCGTACGCAGGGCACGATGTCCGCCAGGAACGAGACCGGCTCGAGGATCTTCGCGCCCACCTCGGGGTGTTCCATGATCTCGGCGTACTCTTCCGGAGTCAGCCGGTCCGGCTTGGTGATGACCGCGTCGCGAACGCCGATCTTGCCCACGTCGTGCAGGACGCCCGCGATGTAGACGCGCTCGATGAACTCCTTGGGAAAGCCCATCTCGCGCGCGAGCTTCGACGCGTAGACCCCGACGCGCTCCGAGTGGCCGCGGGTGTAGGCGTCCTTGGCGTCGACGGCCTCGGCCAGGGCCTTGATGGTCTCGACGTAGGCGGTCCGCAGCTCCTGGTGCTTTTCGGCGAGCTGCTTGGTCCGCTCGCGGACCTTGCCCTCCAGGTTCCGGTTCATGTCCTGGAGCTTGAAGTTCTGCTCGCGGGTGACCTGGTTGAGGCGGCGGATCTCCTGCTTCAGGTCGTGGTGATCGCAGGCCTGGCGGATGGTTGCCTTGAGCTCTTCGTCGTTCCAGGGCTTCGTGATCAGGCGGAAGATCTCGCCCCGGTTGATGGCATCGACGGCGATGGTCATCTCCGTGTAGCCGGTGAGCATCATGCGCACGATGTCCGGATGGCGCTCGCGCACCGAGGAGAGCAGGTCCACGCCGCTCATCTCGGGCATGCGCTGGTCGGTCACCACCACCTGGCAGGCGTGCTGGGCCAGCAGGCCCAAGGCCTCCTGGGCCCGCGAGGCGCAGAGCACCTGAAGGGGCTCGTTGCGCAGCAGGCGCTGGATGGCCTTGAGGATGTTGATCTCGTCGTCGACGAACAGGACCGTGTGCTGCAAAACACCTCTCCCGGCGCAGATCCGGCTTCCGATGCGCTTTTCCTTATCAAGTGGCGTGCCAGCTTTCTGGGTCTGAATAACTCCTGCAATTTCAGATAGTTGGGGAGGATGAGGGCTTTCCCCGAGGCGCCCGGAGATCCCCGCTTCGGGATCGCAGCCGGCAGCGGGGCGGAAGCGCCCCGGCAGCTTGCGGATGGGCTGCGCTGCGGGCGCGGGCCCCCGGGTGGGCAGCCGGCGGGCTAAAGCCCCGCGGCCGTTCGCCGATCTCCAGGGGCAGCAGGGCGCGGGTCCCGCACTGCCGGTCCGGGAGGGGGCTTCCGGTCCCGGGTGTGGGACGTCCCGACTTCGGGACCGGCGCTCGTGGAGGCACGATGCCGACGGTGTGTGCGTGGTGTGGGGCCGGCGAGAGCGCGGCGGAAGCCGGCCTGGAGCCCAGTCACGGCATCTGCTCGGGCTGCTTGGACGCCGCGCTCGCGCGGCGGCCGGCCGAGCCGACCCTGGAC
>JAFDET010000049.1:13266-14431 GCA_019310195.1 Deltaproteobacteria bacterium | reverse complement strand
TGCGCGCCTCGACGGGTGAGGTGGTCTGGCACTTCCAGACCGTGCACCACGATCTGTGGGACTACGATGCTCCCGCCCAGCCGACCCTCTTCCCGCTGAAGCGCCAGGGGAAGACGCTGCCGGCGGTGGTGCAGCCCACCAAGATGGGCCTGCTCTTCATCATGGACCGCGCGACGGGGGAGCACGTCTTCGGGGTGGAGGAGCGCCCGGTTCCCCAGGGCCCGGTGCCCGGCGAGACGCTCTCCCCGACGCAGCCCTTTCCGCTGAAGCCGCCGCCGCTCATCCCGCACGTCATGAGCGACGTCTGGGGCATGACGCCCTTCGACAAGCGCGGGTGCCGCAAGCAGATGGAGGGGCTGCGCAACGACGGCATCTACACGCCTCCGACGCTCGAGGGCTCGATCATCTATCCGGGCAATGCCGGAGGCTCCAACTGGGGTGGCGTGGCCGTGGACCCGGAGCGTCAGCTCCTGGTGGCCAACACCATGGACCTGGCCTGGGTGGTGAGGCTGGTCCGCCGCGAGGAGTACGAGGCCCTGCGCCGGGCGGGAACCGAGGTTGAGCTCGCGCCTCAGGATGGAACGCCCTACGCCATGAGCCGCCGGGGGATGCTCTCGGTCATCGGGATTCCCTGCAACCCGCCGCCGTGGGGGACGCTGGCGGCGGTGGACCTCTCGAAGGGTGAGATCCGCTGGCAGGTGCCTCTGGGCACGGTTCGCGACATCGCGCCGCTGCCGATTCCCTGGAAGCTGGGCACGCCCAACCTGGGTGGCCCGCTGGTGACCGGAGGCGGTCTGATCTTCATCGGAGCCGCCATGGATGACTACCTGCGCGCGTTCGACGTGGAGAGCGGGGAGGAGCTGTGGAAGAGTCGGCTCCCGGCAGGCGGCCAGGCCACGCCGATGACCTACCGCCTCGACGGGCGCCAGTACGTGGTGATTGCTGCCGGCGGCCACGGGCGCGCGGGAACCAAGCTGGGCGGCCACCTGCTGGCCTACGCGCTGCCGGAGTAGATCCCGGCGGGCACCGGAAATGGAGCGCCCGGACGGGCAGTGCCGCGTCCGGGCGCCGTCGCCGCTTGTCCTTTGCGCCCCCAACTTGGGGGCGGCTCGCGGGTGGGCGACGAACCCGCGCAAGAATCAGCCTACGCCCGGGCAGCGGGGCG
>JAFDET010000049.1:0-13226 GCA_019310195.1 Deltaproteobacteria bacterium | reverse complement strand
AGTCATGCGCAGGGGAATCGCAGCGGTCTTCGGGGTTGCGCTGGGGCTGCTGGTCTCGGGCGCCGTTCGTGCGGCGTGCTTCGACGAGGCGGCCTGGAACGGCGTGCTGCAGCGCTACACGGCACCCGTCCCCGAGGTGGCGGCGGTGGGCGTGGACTACGCAGGCCTGCGCCGCTCCCGGGCTCTGGCCCCGGTCCTGAGCAGTCTGGAGTCCTGCCGGCCCGAGAGCCTGGACGCCGACGGCCGCATGGCTCTCTGGATCAACGCCTACAACGTCCTGGTGGTGGAGATGGTGGTCCGCGAGCGCCCCAAGAAGAGCATCCGCGACCTGGGCTCGCTGCTGCGTCCGGTCTGGAAGCGCCCGGCCGGTCGGGTCGGCGGACGCGCGGTCACGCTGCACCAGATCGAGCACCAGATCCTGCGCCCGTTGGGGGATCCGCGCATTCATGGCGCCATGGTGTGCGCCTCGCAGTCGTGCCCTTCGCTGCGCCGCGAGCCGTTCAGCGCCGCCCGCCTGGATGCCCAGCTCGACGACCAGATGCGAAGCTTCCTGGCCGATCGCCGCAAGGGCGCGCGGCTCGAGGGCGGGCGGCTGCGGCTCTCCAAGATCTTCGACTGGTTCGAGCAGGACTTTCGCGCGGCCGGGGGCGTGGTGGCCTTCGTGCGGCCCTACCTGGACTTCGAGCCCGGCGCGAAGCCCAAGCTGATCTGGTTCGACTACGACTGGTCGCTCAACGTCTTGTCCGGAGGGAACTCGGCGCTGCAGTCCCGGCAGTAGCGCGCACCCTTGTAGTGGCCCTCGCTGAAGCAGCTGGGGCAGGTGTGGGTGTTGAGCGGTCGCCGCGCGGCCTCGACGATCTCGGCCGTCACGATGCCGGTGGGCACGGCGATGATCGAGTAGCCGATGATCATGAGCGCGGCGGCCAGCATCTGCCCGGGCACCGTGTGGGGCGCGATGTCGCCGTAGCCCACGGTGGTCATGGTGACGATGGCCCAGTACATGGCGACCGGGATGCTGGTGAAGCCGTTCTCCGGGCCCTCGATCAGGTACATGAGCGCGCCCATGATCACGACGATGCAGAGCAGGGTGCCAGGAAGACCGTCACCTTGCGCCGGCTTCCGCGCAGGGCGGTGGCCAGCACGTTCATCTCGCCCAGGTAACGGCCCAGCTTGAAGACCCGGAAGATGCGCAGCAGGCGCAAGATGCGGATCACCAGCAGCGAGGCGGCGCCCGGGAAGAGAACCGCCAGATAGCTGGGCAGTACCGCGGCCAGGTCGATGATTCCGAAGAAGCTGCGCGCGTAGCGGCCCGGATAGTGGGCTGACAGCAGCCGCAGCCCGTACTCCACGGTGAAGAGCACGGTGAAGAACCACTCCAGGACATCGAAGAGGGCACGGTGCTGCGTGTCGAGGGGCTCGACGCTGTCGAGCATGACCACCAGCACGCTGGCCACGATCGCCACCAGCAGGCCCACGTCGAAGGCCTTGCCGGTCGGGGTCTCCGCCTCGAAGATCACCTTGTAGAGAGAGTCCCGCCAGGGTGCTCGCATGCGCGGCATTGTACGCCGTTGGACGCTGCGATTCGGCAGCGTTATGGTCGCCGCCGATCATGCCTCCGGCGCCCGAGCAGCAGCGGCACGCGCCGCCTACATCCCTCGGCCGCGCCTGGCTTCGCTCGGTACCGCTGTGGTGGACCGCGGCCCTGCTGGCGTGCTTCCTGGCCGCGGACCCGCATCCCCTCGGGCCCGGCAGCGCTCCGCGCCTGGCAGCGGCGTTCGTCTTGGCGGCCGGCTTCTGGAGCCTGTTCTTCGCGTTGGCCGGCTGGTTGTACCGGCGCACGCGCTTCTCGCTGCTGGTGTCGGGCCCGGTCCTGCTGGTTGCGCTCTTCTTCCCCGGCGTGCAGCAGTTCCACCACTACCTCTACGGCCGCTTCATCGATGGCGAGCGGCTCAACCTGATGCGTGCGAACTGGGACCTGATCACGGGTGAGACTGCGCGGCTCTTGGGCGCGCTCCCCGCATGGCTCGTGCCCGGCGTCGTGCTGGGGCTGCTGGCGCTGCTGGCGGTGATCCTGGAGCGGAGCCGGCGGCCGGTCTATCGCCCTCTGGCGGGCCACGGTGGCGTGCTGGCCCTGGCGACCCTGATGTGGGCGGCGTGGTGCTTCAGCCCTCCGCTGCGCGCCTACGTGGGCATGCCCTCGCCCGACCTGGCTGGCCAGAGCCTGGCCGAGAACCTGGTCCGCACGCTGGAAAAGGGCGGCCGCGGCCGCGCCAAGGGCTGGTCAGGACCCGACTGGCTGGTGCGACGGGAGGCCACCCGCACGCCCGCGGCTCCTCCGCCCGCCGAGCTGCCCCCCGACATCGTGCTCGTCCTGCTGGAGTCGGTGCGTGCGGACCATCTTTCGGTCTACGGCTACGAGCGGGAGACGACGCTCAACCTGGAGCGCTGGGCGGCGCAGCCCGACGTGGTGCGCTTCCCGGCCGCACTGGCCAACGCGACGTTCAGCTACTTCTCGCTGGTTTCTCTCTCGAGCGGGCTCGACATGCGGCGCTCCATGGACGAGTTCGTGGAGGCGCCGCTCATCTGGGATCACCTCAAGGTCCGCGGCTACGACACGGCGTTCGTCACGCTGTCCCTGGGCTACCCGGGCTACGGGCTCGATCGCTACCTGCAGACGCCCGGCCTCGACGTCTACCGGGATCTGGGGCAGGAGCAGCTCGCAGAGATCCGCGAGCACCCGACGCCGGGACTCTGGGATCGCTTCGTGCAGGCTTTCCTGGGAGCGGGCTTTCATCATCTGCAGGTGGAGCGCGACGACCGCCTGACCCTCGAGCTCTTTCAGAGCCTGTTGGAGGGCCGCGCGAAGGAGCGTCCCTTCTTCGGCGTCTGGGAGCTCGAGTGCACGCACTTCGTCTATTGCTATCCGGAAGCGTTCCGACGCTTCGAGCCGGCCAGCTCCTACGGTTTTTCGCGCACGGACCCGGAGCCGCTGCTCAACGAGTACGACAACGCGATCCTCTACCTGGACCACCTGCTCGGTCGCTTCTTCGACCAACTCGAGGAGGCCGGCCTGGCCGATACGACGATCGTCGTCGTGGCTTCGGATCACGGCGAGGCCTTCTACGAGAACGGCAAGGCCTTCCACGGTGGCGGCCTGCATCCGGAGCAGACGCGGGTGCCGCTGTTGGTCCGCATCCCGGAGGCCGTGCGCGAGCGCTTCGAACCCGGGGCGCTCGAGGCCCTGGAGGCCAACTCGGGCCAGGTCGTCCAGCTTGCGGATCTGTTGCCCACGATCGTCGGCCTGGCGGATGGCGGGCCCCTGGCGGCGGACCTGGGGCCCAGCGATGGCGCCAACCTGTTGGAGCCGCTCCCCGCGGACCGAGAGATCTACCTGGGCAACTACCCTCCGTTCCGGCGACCGCTGCCCAGGCCCCGGGATCACGCCTGGGCTCGGGACGGCGTTCTGGATCTCTTCTTCGATGATGGCCGCCCTGCGGAGCGTTTCGATCTTCCCAGCCGCTAGGCAGAGGCGCCGATTTGCAGCTTCGGCGGACGATCGGCACTGGATTCTTCACCAGAATGTGCTGAATTCTCGCTGCCCATGTTCGAAGCCATCGCCGGCGCGCCTCTCGTACTGCTGATCGCCGGTGGGCTGGCGCTGTACATGGCCTGGGCCATCGGCGCCAACGATGTGGCGAACGCCATGGGCACCAGCGTGGGCTCGGGCGCGCTGACGATCCGGGGCGCCATCCTGGTGGCCGGCGTGCTCGAGTTCGGCGGCGCCTTCCTGGCCGGGGGACACGTCACCAACACGGTCCGCAAGGGCATCCTCGACCCATCGGTTTTCGCCCAGAGCCCGGACCTACTGCTCTATGGAATGCTGGCGTCGCTGGCCGCTGCCGCCACATGGCTGCTGATCGCCAGCCGCGCGGGCTGGCCCGTGTCCACGACCCACTCGATCGTTGGCGCCATCGTGGGCTTCGGCGCCGTGGGCCTCGGGCTGGATGCGGTCGAGTGGGGCAAGGTCGGGATGATCGTCGCGTCCTGGGTCACCTCGCCCCTCATCTCGGCGACCCTCGCGTTCCTGGTCTTCCGGATCGTGCGCACCACGATCCTCGACCAGGAGAAACCCATCGAGCGGGCGCGGCAGGTGGGTCCCTACTTCATCTTCGTGGTGTTCTTCACCCTGACGTTGGTCACGGTCTTCAAGGGCCTCAAGAACGTCGAGTGGCTGAACCTGGCCTTGCCCGGTGCTTTGGGAGTGGCGACCGCTTTGGGAGCCCTGAGCGCAGTGATTGGGCGCCTCATCCTGAAGCGGGTCCGTGTAGAGCAGGACGAGCGCGACTTCCACTTCCGGCGCGTCGAGGCGATCTTCGGGGTGCTCCAGATCATCACGGCCTGCGCGGTGGCCTTCGCCCACGGCAGCAACGACGTGGCCAACGCCATCGGTCCCCTGGCGGCGATCTTCCAGGTCGTCAGCCAGGAGACCGGGAGCAAGGCCGAGGTGGCGCCCTGGATGCTGGCGGTGGGCGGCGTGGGCATCGTGCTGGGGCTGGCGACGTACGGGTATCGGGTGATGGAGACGGTGGGCAAGAAGATCACCGAGCTCACGCCCAGCCGCGGCTTTTCCGCCGAGCTGGCCGCCGCCCTCACCATCGTCATCGCATCGCGGCTGGGCATCCCGGTCTCCACCACGCACACTCTGGTGGGGGCCGTCCTGGGCGTGGGGCTGGCCCGGGGCATCGGCGCCCTGGATCTACGGGTGGTCGGGACGATCGCCGTGTCGTGGGTCGTTACGCTTCCAACAGGGGCGCTCTTGTCGGTATTCTTCTTCTACTTCTTCAAGGGCTTGCTGGGGGACTGAGATGTCGTGGATCCAAAATCTCTTCCGAAGCTCGCCGATCAAGCCGATGCAGGAGCACATGCGTGCGGCCGTGGCCTGTGCGGTCAAGATCGAAGAGCTCTTCGAAGCGATGACGTACGGCGATCGCGAGGCGATTGCGCGCGTGCGCCGTGAGATCGACGAGCTGGAGCACGAAGCGGATCGCATCAAGAACGAGATCCGTGCGAATCTGCCGGGCCGCCTGCTTCTGGCCATGGAGCGGCGCGACATGCTGGCGATCCTGGAGGCCCAAGACGACATCGCCGACATGGCCCAGGACATCGCGGGCCTGGCCGACCAACGCGGCATGATGACGCCGGAAGCCTTGCGCGAGCCGATGCTGGCGCTGGTGGCGAAGACGTTGGAGACCTGTCGTCAAGCGGAGACGATCGTCAACGAGCTGGACGAGCTGGTGGAGGCCGGCTTCAAGGGCCGCGAGGTGACCCGGGTGGAGGAGATGATCGCCTCCTTGGCCCGGATCGAGAGCGATACGGACCAGCTCGCGGAGGCTGCGACCCGCCGCGTCTTTTCGCTGGAGTCGGAGCTGGGCGTGAGCACGGTGTACTGGTGGCACATGGTGGACTGGGTGAGCGAGCTGGCCGACGCCGCCGAGAAGATCGGCAACCGGCTGCGGCTGCTGATCGCCAACTAGGCGCCTGCCGGCAGGAGCGCGGCGACCCGGTCGAAGGCCTCGATCTCACCGGAGACCCAGCGCTCCGCCGAGACGGCCGAGAGCAGGGCGCCGGGCAGGGCCAGCGTGGCGGTGGCGCCCAGCAGGAAGCGGCGCCGGCTGACGTGGCGCAGGGCCAGCGCGCCGGCTCCGGCGGCCGTGGCCGTGATCACGCCGGCGCGTTCCAGGCGTCGGCGGCGCAGCGCATCTGCGCGTCCGGCCGCCAGCAGGGCCCGGGCTTTGGCCACGGCGACGGGATCAGGCCGGCTCGGAGGCTTGCCGGGGGCGATCTCCAGCTCCGCCACCACGCCGGCGTGATCCGAGAGCAGACCGCGCTCCGCAAAGACGCCGACTCGCCGGGGCCGCGGCCCTCGGGTCAGGACGAAGTCGATGCGCGTGCCGGAGCTCGAGGTGGGCTCGCGCCGATCCAGCTCCACCGCAGCATCCTCCAGCCCGGTGAGGGCAGTGAGGATCCGGTAGCCGTCCTGGTCCTCGCGCAGGTTGAAGTCGCCCGCTGCGACCAGCGGCTCGGGCACGCCCGCCAGGAAGGCCGCCAGCTCGACCACCTGGCCCGTGCGATGGCCGAGGAAGGGATCGCGATCGTCCGGGTGGTACTGCGCGTGCAGATGGGTGTTCACCAGCACCACGGGGCCTGCCGGGGCGCGCAGGCGCAGGGTCTGGAAGCCCTTGCCGCCCAGGTAGTCCCCTCGGTGCACGTGCGTTGCGATCCCGGCCAGGGCATAGCTGCGGAACGCGGCGCTCTCGATGGGAAGCTGCGAGGCGACCATCAGACCGCCGCCGCCATGAGCCACTTGCATGCCGGCCGCGGCGGCGGCCTGGGAGAGGATGCGCCGCGCGTCGTCGGTCCAGACCTCCTGGAGCGCCCAGACCTGGGCCTCGTCTCCGGCCAGGCGCCGGCCGATCGCCTGCATGCGGGACTCGCGCTCCGGGGCCAACCCCAGGGGCAGGGCCCAGACATTCAGGGTTGCGACGCGCAGAGTCACTAGGGGGTGGGCGGCACTAGGTCGGCGAAGAGCGACATGAACTCGCCCTCGGCCGACACCTCCACGCCCTGGAGGCCCAGGTGGAGGAAGGTAGGCAGCGGGAACTCAGCCAGGCTCGAGGCCAGCCCCGCCGCGATCGCGCTGGGCAACATGGATGTCTCCAAAACGCCAGCATCGACGCCAATCGTGTCTAGACGGAGAAGCGAAGGAGTGTCAAGCGATCTCGGGAAGGAGGTGCTTCTGGACCTTTCCTGTGATGGTTCGCGGAAGCTCGCTGACTACCTGAAATTGAACGGGAATCTTGAACGACGCCAGCCGCTCACGGCCCCACGCGGCCAGGCCCTCGGGGTCGGGCTGCGCGCCGGGGGAAGGCACTACCCAGGCGCGTCCCACCTCGCCCCAGCGCTCGTCTGGAACGCCGCGCACGGCGATCTCGGCGACCTCCGGGTGGTGCTCGTAGACGGCCTCGATCTCGGCGGGATAGACGTTCTCGCCTCCCGAGATGAACATCTCTCGAGCCCTCCCCACCAGGGTGTAGAAGCCCTCCGCATCCACCGTGGCCAGGTCGCCGGTGTGGAGCCAGCCGCCCCGGAAGGTCTCTTGGGTGCCCTCGGGGTGCTCCCAATAGCCCAGCATCGTGATCGGCCCGCGCACGACGATCTCGCCGGTCTCGCCGGGCGCGACGTCGTGGCCGCTCTCGGGCTCGATGCAGCGCAGCTCCGCGTGATGGACCGGCCGGCCCACGCTGCCGGCCTTGCGGATTGCATCCTCCTCGCTCAGGCAGCAGAGGATGGACGTCTCGGTCTGGCCGAAGCCCTGCTTCAGGACCACGCCGCGTCGCTCGTAGGCGCGGATCGTCGCGACGGGGATGGCCGCACCGGCGGTGAACAGGAAGCGCAGGCTCGGCGGCCGCTTCTCGGGGAAGGCTTCGAGCAGGCGCTGGAACATGGTGGGCACGGCGCCGAAGAAGCTGACGCCCTCCTCGGCGCAGGTCTTCCAGGCGCGTTCGGGATCGAAGCGCCGCTGCAGGATCACCCGACCGCCGACGTGGAGCATGGGGAGCGAGAGGATGTTGAGGCCGAAGGAGTGGAAGAGGGGCAGGGCTACGAGCACCCGGTCCTCGGGCGTCAGGCGGAAGAAGATCTCCGCGTTGAGGCTGTTGTAGAGGGTCTTGCGGTGGGGCAGCAGCGCGCCCTTGGGGCGGCCGGTGGTGCCGGAGGTGTAGAGGATCATCAGCGGATCGTCGGGCGATACCTCGGCGACGGGCTGGGCCGGGGCGCCGGCGATCGCGTCCTCGTAGGCGTCGGCGGTCAGCACGAAGCGGGGTGGGGCGGGGACCTTCTCGGCCAGCTCGGCCTCCGCCAACAGCCCAACTGCCGAGCAGTCGCGTAGCTGGACGTCCAGCTCCGGCGGCGCCAGCCGGTTGTTGAGGGGCACCACGATGGCGCCCAGACGCGCGCAGGCGAAGACGGCCTCCAGATAGGATGCGTGGTTGCCCAGCAGTACCGCAACCCGGTCCCCGCGGCCGATGCCGGCCGCGGCCAGCACCCCGGCCAGCCGTGCGCAGCGATCGTCCAACGCGCCGTAGGTCAGGCTGCGCTCGTCGTCGATCAGGGCGACCCGATCCGGATCCGGGCGCCCCAGCCAGGAGGCGACGTTGGCTTCGGAGGACTCCACGGGGCCGGAATGCTAGAACACAGGGCGTGAACCTGAAGGACGAGCCGGCCTACGTGGGCCGCCACTGCGGCGGCAATCCCTACGACGTGACTCCGGAGCTGGCGGCGTTCTACGCCGACGCGCTGGACGACCACAACCCGCAGTGGGCCGAAGTGGCTCCGCCGCTTCTCTTCCACTCCGAATGCTACAAGTTCCTCGGCGAGTGGTACCTGAAGAACCTCTTCGGGAACCTGCACGCTCAGCAGGACTGGGAGTTCTTCGCTCCGATCCCGATCGGAGCCCCGGTCCAGACTCGTTCGACGATCATCTCCCGCTACGCCAAGCGAGGCCGCGACTACGTGGTCAACGAGACCGACGTCTGCGACGCCGAGGGGCGCCTGCTGGTGCGGGGCCGGACGTACCAGTCCTTCCTGCCGCCCAAACAGACCGAGGCGGACGGGTTCGTGGTGGACGCGGGCAGCGCGAAGAAGAAGACGCCCCGGCCGCCGTTCCCTACCGCCACCGGCGCGGACCTGGCACCCGTGAAGAAGACGGTGGACGAGCGGCGCTGCTGGATGTTCTCGGGACCCGGTGCCAACTACCACACGGACCGCGAGCAGGCCAAGAAGCTGGGCTTCCCCACCATCGTTGTGCAGGGGATGATGTCCACCTGCTTCGTGTCCCAGGTGATGGGCGATCACTTCGGCATGGGCTGGATCCAAGGTGGCAAGATGTCCGCCAAGCTCACCAACGTGCTCTGGGTGGACGAGTCGGTCACGACCCACGCCAAGGTCCGCGAGGAGCAGCCCGAGGGCGAGCGCACCCGCGTCTTCTGCGACGTCTGGGCGGAGAAAGACGACGGCACCCGCATCCTGATCGGCGACGCCAGCGCGCTTCGCTGAGCAGCTTCGCGGCCCGCTACAGGCCTCCCAGAGGCTGGCAGCAGAAGTGCGGGTCGGATACGCCTGTCTCCCTCAGGGCTAGCGGGCCAGCACCACCCCGCCGGCCGCGACGACGGCGCTCTCCAGCTCGGCGGCCTCGGGCGACGGCTCGCCGCCGGCCACCTCGTCGGGGGTGAGCCCCGTCGAGGCGGGCTCGACCTTCTTCCTGCGCGTCTTGCGGGCGGCCATGTACGCTCTCGCGCATGGTAACCCGCGCCGTTTCCCAGGCGCTCTGCTCGCTGGTGCCGGAGGGAAGCCGGCTCCTGGTGGCCTGCTCCGGCGGGATCGACTCCACCGTACTTCTGGATGCACTTCAGGAGCTTGGCTGGAACCTATCGATCGGGCACGTGAATCACGGTTTGCGCGGAGAGGAATCGGAGGCCGACGAGGCCTTCGTGTGCGAGCTGGGTGCTTCGCGCGGGATCCCGGTCGGCGTAGAGCGGGTGGATCCGGGGGCGCTGCGGCAGGGGGGCAGCAGCCGCGAACGGCCCACGCTTCAGGAGGCGGCAAGGCGCCTGCGTTACGCTGCCCTGGAGCGGTTGGCCGAGGCTTCCAGTGCCGCGTGGATCGCCACGGCCCACACCACCGACGACCAGGCCGAGACGGTGCTGATGCGCCTGCTGCGCGGCAGCGGCCCCGACGGGCTGACGGGGATCCCTCCGCGTACGGGCCGCGTAGTGCGCCCGCTGCTGGGCGTGCGTCGCCGTGAGGTCGAGGACTGGGCGGCGCGGCGCGGCCTGGTGTGGCGCGAGGACGCCAGCAACGCCAGCCCCGCCTACACGCGTAATCGGGTGCGCGCGCTGATCCGTCAGTTAGAGGAAGAATTCAACCCGAACCTCTCAAGATCACTCAGGGATCTTGCCGAAGCACAGAGAGGGGACCGGGCCTGGCTGGATGCACTGGTGGAGCGCGAGGCCGAGTCGCGGATTTCGAATTTTGGAGGCGTGTGGGTCATCGAAGGCAAGGACTGGGAGGCGATGCCCGACGCGTTGGCGCGCCGGCTGGCCCGGGAGGCGCTGAGGCGGGCGGGCATCGGACGGGAGGTGACGCGCGTGCACTTGGATCGGATGGTCGGATTTCTGAGGCGTGGACGGGCGCAGGCAGCCATCGAACTGCCCGCCGGATTCGAGCTGGCGCGGGAGGGGGGCACCTTTCAGGTGCGTGCTAAGCTCACGAAAACTAAGCGATGAACCAACATTTCTACCGAAGCGCCGGCCTCTGGATCCTGCTCTTTCTGCTGATCCTGGTCGTGATTGCCATGCTCCGGCAGGGCCAGCCCGCCCCGCAGGAGATTACCTACACCGAGTTCATGACCCGGCTCCAAGCGGGTCAGCTCGAATCGGTCACGATCGAGGAAGGCCATATCAGCGGCATCGCGAAGGACGGCGAGCCGTTCGCCACCTACGCGCCGACCGTGACCCAGGAGCTGCTGGCGGCGCTCGAGGCCGAGGGAGTCGAGGTGACGGCCCGGCCGGCCGGCGAGTCGCCGGTCTGGCAGCAGCTCTTCATCTACTGGATGCCGTTCCTGATCCTGATCGGCTTGTGGGTCTTCTTCTTGCGCCAGATGCAGGCGGGCGGCGGCAAAGCGATGAGCTTCGGCAAGTCGCGAGCACGGCTGCTCTCCGAGAATACCCAGCGCATCACCTTCGACGACGTCGCGGGCGTGGAGGAGTCCAAGTACGAGCTCGAGGAGATCATCGCGTTCCTGCGCGAGCCCAAGAAGTTCACGCGTCTGGGTGGCCGCATCCCCAAGGGCGTGCTGCTGGTGGGCCTGCCCGGCACGGGCAAGACGCTGCTGGCGCGCGCGGTGGCCGGCGAGGCGGGGGTTCCGTTCTTCTCCATCTCCGGCTCGGACTTCGTCGAGATGTTCGTGGGCGTGGGCGCCTCGCGGGTGCGCGATCTGTTCCTCCAGGGCAAGAAGAACGCGCCCTGCATCATCTTCATCGACGAGATCGACGCGGTGGGGCGCCATCGGGGCGCCGGCATGGGCGGCGGTCACGACGAGCGCGAGCAGACCCTCAACCAGCTCCTGGTGGAGATGGACGGCTTCGAGTCCAACGAGGGCGTGATCCTGATCGCCGCCACCAACCGGCCCGACGTGCTCGACCCGGCGCTGCTGCGGCCCGGGCGCTTCGACCGCCGCGTGGTGGTCCCGCGCCCGGACCTGCGCGGGCGCTACGCGATCCTCAAGGTACACACGCGCCGCGTGCCCCTGGGCGACGACGTGGACCTGGAGACCATTGCCAAGGGCACGCCCGGCTTCGTGGGCGCCGACCTCCAGAACCTGGTCAACGAGGGGGCCCTGCTGGCCGCTCGACGCGACGCGGCCAAGGTCGAGATGAACGACTTAGAGCAGGCCAAGGACAAGGTGCTGCTCGGGGCCGAGCGCAAGAGCATGATCATGAGCGACGAGGACAAGCGGTCCACGGCCTACCACGAGGCCGGCCACGCCCTGGTGGCCATGCTCGCGCCCGGCTGCGACCCCGTCCACAAGGTCACGATCATTCCGCGTGGGATGGCGCTGGGGCTCACCCAGACGCTGCCCGAAGAGGATCGCTACACCCTGAACCGGGACCAGATGCTGGACATGATCAAGCACGCCATGGGCGGCCGGGCCGCCGAGGAGCTTGTCTTCGACCAGTTCTCGACCGGCGCCGAAAACGATCTGCGCCAGGCCACGGACATGGCGCGGCGCATGGTCTGCAGGTACGGCATGAGCGAGCGGATCGGTCCGATCTCCCTCGGCGACGAGGATCACGACGTCTTTCTCGGCCGCGACCTGATGACGCGCAAGGAGATCAGCGAGAAGAAGGCCGAGGAGGTCGACGACGAGGTCAGCCGGATGCTGCGCGGGCTGTACGACGACGCCAAGAAGCTTCTCGCAGACAATCGCGAGACGCTGGAGCAGGTTACCGAGGCATTGCTCGAGCGCGAAACCCTCGATTCCAAGGACATGAAGGCCCTGGTGGCCGGCGAGCCGCTGCCCGCCCGCCCGCCGGAGCCCGTGGCCGAGGCCGAGCCCCCCACGCGTCCGACGGAGGAGGTAGAGCCGAGGCAGGAGTTCCCGGGCGACAAGGTTCCCGACCCCGAGCCCATCCCGGGTTAGGCGCCGTGCTCTTCCACGGCGACCGCGTCACGATCGTCGGGATCCTGAATACGACACCGGATTCCTTCTCGGACGGAGGGCAATACGAAGGGCTCGAAGCCGCGCTCGCGCGCGGCCGGGAGCTCGCGGCCCAGGGCGCGCATCTGGTGGACGTAGGGGGCGAATCGACGCGCCCGGGCGCTCAGCCGGTGTCGGCCGAGGTCGAGATCCAGAGGGTGGTGCCCGTGATCCAGGGACTGGCCGCCGACACGCCGGTTTCGGTCGATACGCGCAAGGCTGCCGTGGCTCGCGCGGCGCTGGACGCCGGTGCACGGGTGGTGAACGACGTGTCCGGGGGCCGGGATCCCGAGCTGCTGGAGGCCGCAGCGGAGGCCGGTGCCGCGCTGATCCTCGGGCACCTGCGTGGCGAGCCCGCCACGATGCAGGACGACGTGACGTTCGACGCCGTGGTAGCCGAAGTGGGTGACGAGCTGGCCGCCTCGATCGAGTGTGCCCGTCGCGCCGGCGTGAAGGAAATCGTCGCCGACCCGGGCATCGGCTTCGGCAAGCAGCTGGAGCAGAACCTGGCGCTGGTGGCCGGCGTGGGCGGGCTGCACGACCGCCTGGGCGTACCGATTCTTCTGGGACTGTCCCGCAAGTCCTTTCTGGCCCATCTGACCGGCGACCCGGTGGAGCAGCGCGATGCTGCGTCGCATGCCGCGGCGGCGGTGGCCGTCTTCGCCGGCGCCGGCGCGATCCGCGTCCACGACGTGCCCGGTGCGGTGCGGGCGGTGGCCGTGGCCGAGGCGCTGCGCGGCGCTCGCGCGGAGCGCGCCGGAGGAGGGGACGCGTGATCCAGTTCCTCTGGCAGCGTCTCCTGGAGCTCTGGAGCTACATCCAGGAGAACTTCCATCCCATCTGGGACAGCCTGGACATCCTGGCGGTGACGTTCGCCGTCTACTGGCTGCTGCTGCTGATCCGCGGCACC
>JAFDET010000283.1 GCA_019310195.1 Deltaproteobacteria bacterium | reverse complement strand
CCTGGCGCAGACCCGCGGCCTGGCGTTGGGGCTCTACACGGATCTGGCCCTGGGCAGCGCCGCGGCCGGCAGCGACGTCTGGGCCTTCCCGGACCTCTTCGTGCGCGGCGCCCGGGCGGGCGCACCGCCGGACGACTTCGCGCCGGCCGGGCAGGACTGGAGCTTTCCACCCCTGGACCCGCGCCGGCTTCGCGATGGCCGCTACGACTACTGGGTGCGGCTGCTGCGCGCTGCGTTCGCCCACGCGGGTGCCCTGCGCATCGATCACGCCATGGGCCTCTCGCGCCTCTACTGGATCCCCAGCGGCCGACCGGCGTCGGAGGGCGCCTACGTGTCGTACCCGGAGCGCGACCTGCTGGGCATCCTGGCCCTGGAGAGCCGTCGGGCGGGCGCGCTGGTGGTCGGGGAGGACCTGGGCACCGTGCCGCGCGGACTGCGGCCCCGCCTGGCGCGGCGCGGCGTGCTCTCGTCCCAGGTGCTGCTCTTTGCCCGGGATCGTCGCGGCGCCTTCCTGCCCTCGAAACGCTACTCGCCGCGCGCGCTGGTGACCGCCAACACCCACGACCTCCCCACCCTGGCCGGGTTCTACGACGACGCGGATCTGGCGCTGCGGCGCCGGGTGGGTCAGCTCCCCGACGACGCGGCGCTGGAGGACGCGCGCAAGCAGCGCCGCGCGGCGCAGGACGCCCTGGAGCGACGCCTGGTCGCCGAAGGTTGCCTGGCGCCGGGAGCCGAGGCGTCGGCCGCGGGGCGCTCTGCCGCCGTCACGCGCTTTCTGTGCGCGACCCCGACGCCCCTGGTGGGTCTGGCCGTGGACGATCTGGCCGGAGAGCCGGAGCCGGTGAACCTGCCGGGGGTGGGCCCGGACCGTCACCCGAGCTGGACCCGGCGGCTCCGGGTGCCCGTCGAGGACCTGGGCGGTCATCCGGAAGCCCGCGCTGCGCTGGATGCGGTGCCAAGGCGTCGGCGCCGGCGCTGAAACGCCGCTTTCTGCTGGCGCGCCGTGGTGGGCTGCGAGATAGTGCGGCCGCGGCGGGGATCTTCCGTTCCGCGCGCATCGGGGGCATCCGCACTGTCCGCACGCATCGCCTACCTGTCCATGGAGATCGCCCTCGAGCCGGAGATCGCCACCTACTCCGGCGGTCTCGGCGTGTTGGCCGGAGACACGGTGCGTTCGCTGGCGGATCTCGGGGTCGACGCCGTGGCCGTGACCCTGGTGCACCGCAAGGGCTACTTCCACCAGCGCGTCGACGCGCGGGGCCGGCAGCACGAGGAGCCCGCCGCGTGGCGCCCGGAGTTGTTCGCGCGCCCGCTGGAGCCGCGCGTCACGGTGAAGCTGCGCGGCCGGCCGGTGCGGGTCCGGGCCTGGCGGTACGACGTGCGGGGCGTCGACGGCGCGGTCGTGCCCGCCCTGCTGTTGGACACGGACCTGCCCGAGAACCACCCGAGGGATCGCACGCTTACCGACCACCTCTACGGCGGCGACAACGGGTACCGGCTGCGGCAGGAAGCCATCCTGGGCATCGGCGGCGTGCGCATGCTGCGCGCCCTGGGACACGGCGCGATCGAGCGGTTTCACCTCAACGAGGGGCACGCCGCCCTGGCCGCGCTGGAGCTGCTGGAGGAGGGCTCCTCGCTGCGCGCGAGGAGCGCCGTGCAGAACCGGGTCGAGTGGGTTCGCTCCCGCTGCGCATTCACCACCCACACCCCGGTTCCCGCCGGCCACGACTGCTTCTCGGCCCGGCTGGCCCGGCCCGTGCTGGGCGACCGGGCCTGGCGGCGGCTGGCGGCGTTCGGCGTGCGCAAGGAGCTCAACATGACCCAGCTCGCGCTCCGGGCGTCGGACTTCACCAACGGCGTGGCCATGCGCCACGGCGAGATCTCGCGCGAGATGTTCCCCGGCCACACCATCCACGCCATCACCAACGGCATCCATCCCGCCACCTGGGCCGCCCCATCGTTCGCCGAGCTCTTCGACCGTCGGCTACCCGAGTGGCGGCGCAACGCCTTCGCGCTGCGCCACGCCGTGGGCATCCCCAGCGCCGAGATCGCCCGCGCCCACGCCGAGGCCAAGTGCGCGCTGCTGGAGCACGTGGAGGGGGTGAGCGGCCAGCGCCTGGACCCGGAGGCGCTCACCCTGGGCTTTGCCCGGCGCGCCACCGGCTACAAGCGCGCCGCGCTGCTGCTCAGCCAGCCCGAACGACTGGTCTCGATTGCACGCAGGGTGGGGCCGCTCCAGCTGGTCTTCGCGGGCAAGGCGCACCCGCGCGATACCGAGGGCAAGGCCGCGATCCGCGCCATCTTCCGCGCTCGCAAGGCCCTGGCCGGCTCGGTGGCGGTCGCCTTCGTGCCCGATTACGACATGACGTTGGGGAAGCTCCTGTGCGCCGGCTCGGACGTCTGGGTCAACACGCCCATCCCGCCCCTGGAGGCCTCGGGGACCAGCGGCATGAAGGCCGCACTGAACGGCGTGCCGAGCCTGAGCGTGCTCGACGGCTGGTGGGTCGAGGGCTGCGTCGAGGGTGTCACCGGCTGGGCGATCGGCCGCGACGGGGAGGGGCGGGGACTTTCCGCGAAGAAGCGCGACGCTCTCCACGCCAAGGCCCTCTACGCGAAGCTGCGCAAGGTCGTGGCCCCGTGCTTCTACGATCGGCCCGCGGAGTTCCGTGCCGTGCAGCGCCAGGCGATCGCGCTGAACGCGTCGTACTTCAACACCCAGCGCATGGTCCTGGACTACCTGCGCGAGGCCTACTCGGGCGCGCCCCGGAAGGCGACCACTCCCAGAGGCGGAAGCGTCACGCGGATGGAGTGAGCCCGCCCGTGGCTGCCCACGGGCTCGGCGTCCACGGAGCCCAGGTTGCCCTGTCCGCTGCCGCCGTAGAGCTCGGCGTCGCTATTGAGGATCTCCTGCCAGCGACCGGAGAAGGGCACGCCCAGACGGTGCTCCGGCCGGGGAACGGGCGTGAAGTTGAAGGCCAGCAGGACCGCGGTGGACGACGAAGCGCCTCGCCGCAGGAACGCCAGGGTGCTGTGCAGCGCGTCGTGGGTGTCGATCCATTCGAAGCCGCCGGGGTCGCAGTCCAGCTCGTGGAGTGCGGGCTCGCCGCGGTAGGCGGTGTTGAGGTCGCGCACCCAGCGCTGCAGGCCACGATGCGGCGCATGCTGGAGCAGGTTCCACTCGATCTCGCCCTCGTGGTTCCACTCGGCCCACTGTCCCAGCTCTGCGCCCATGAAGAGCAGCTTCTTGCCCGGCTGGGTGTACATCAGGCCGAGCAGCAGCCGCAGGTTGGCGAACTTCTGCCAGTCGTCGCCGGGCATCTGGGAGAGCAGCGAGCCCTTGCCGTGAACCACTTCGTCGTGGGAGAGGGGCAGCACGAAGTTCTCGTGGAAGGCGTAGATCGCCCGGAAGGTGATCTCGTCCTGGTGGTAGCAGCGGTGCGCGGGGTCGCGGCGCAGGTACTGCAACGTGTCGTTCATCCAGCCCATGTCCCACTTCATGCCGAAGCCGAGCCCGTCGGCCGAGACCGGCCGAGACACCCCGGGCCACGCCGTGGATTCCTCGGCGATGGTCTGGACGTCGGCGTGCTGCGCGTAGACCTCGGTATTGAGGTGCTTCAGGAACCCGATGGCCTCCAGGTTCTCGCGGCCGCCGTAGGCGTTGGGGACCCACTCTCCTGCGGGCCGCGAGTAGTCGCGGTAGAGCATGGAGGCCACGGCATCGACGCGCAGCGCGTCGGCGTGATAGCAATCGAGCCAGAAGCTGGCGCTGCTCAGCAGGAAGCTGCTCACCTCGTGCCGCCCGTAGTTGAAGATGTAGCTCTTCCAGTCCGGGTGGAAGCCCTCCTTCGGGTCGCCGTGCTCGTACAGGTGCGTTCCGTCGAACACGCCCAGGCCGTGGGCGTCGGTCGGGAAGTGGGAGGGGACCCAGTCCAGGATCACCCCGATGCCCGCCTGGTGCAGGGTGTCGATGAGGAACATCAGGTCCTGGGGCGTTCCGTAACGGCTGGTGGGGGCGGAGCGGCAGCAGCTCCACGTGGGTGAAGCCCATGGAGTTCACGTACTCGGCCAGGGGGGACGCGATGTCCCGGTAGTTGGAGAGCACCCCGGGCCCCGGACCCGTGCGGCGCCAGGAGCCCAGGTGAAGCTCGTAGGTCGACCAGGGCGCGCTCAGCCCCGCGCCCTCGCCGCGTGACTGCATCCAGGCGCCGTCGTCCCACTCGTAGTCCAGGCTCCACACCCGGGAAGCGGTTCCAGGCGGCGTCTCGGCGTGGAAGGCCACGGGCGCCGGGCACGAAGGCCTCCCAGATCCCCGAGCTCTCCCGGGGGTGGAGGCGATCCCGGTCGGAGCTCCATTCGTTCCAGTCGCCGGTCACGTACACGGCGCGCGCGTTGGGGGCCCAGACGGCGAAGTGGGCTCCGGGCCGGCCGCCGACCTCTCCGGGGTGCGCTCCCAGCTTCTCGTGCAGGCGCAGGTGGGTGCCTTCGTTGAACAGGTGCAGGTCACCGGCAGTCAGAAGTGACGATTCGGTGACGACCACGGGTCTCCTCGGGACAGGCGTCGGCGGTGCGACGCGGTTAGGCTAATACAGTCAGGAGCAACTGCACCGTCTGAGGTCCTGAGCCGCGATGATGGCCGACGAATCTCCCGAGAGCCCGGGGACGGGCGGCGCGCGGCGCTGGCCGCGGACGCTGCTCTTCGAGGTCTCCTGGGAGACCTGCAACCCGATCGGCGGGATCTACACGGTCCTGCGCTCCAAGGCGCCGATCATGGTCGAGCGCTGGCGCCACACCTACCACATGGTGGGCCCGTACGTGCCCGAGCACGCCGCCGTCGAGTTCGAGCCCCTCCACCCCGTGGGCTGGCTCAAGCGGGCCCTCGAGGATCTGGCCGGGCAGGGCATCACCGGCCACCACGGCCGCTGGCTGGTGTCCGGGCGGCCGCGCCTGATCCTGCTGGAGAACCCGGTGGACGCGGAACGGGTGTCGGATGTCCGACAGCGGCTCACCGAGGAGCTGGGCTTCGACCTGGGCTGGTCCAACCCCCTGCTGGACGCCAGTCTCTGCTTCGGCGACTCGGTGCGGCGCCTGCTGGAGGCGGTGTGCCGCCACGCCCTCCAGGCCGAGGCTGCGCGTCATCGGCGCGTGCTGGCCCACTTCCACGAGTGGCTGGGAGGCATCGCCCTGCCGCTGCTGCACCGCTCCGGGGCGCCGGTGTCCACGGTCTTCACCACCCACGCCACCCAGGTGGGCCGCTACGCCGCCTCCACAGAGGAGGACTTCTACGAGAGCCTCCCGGATCTGGATGTCTCCGAACGGACGGTCCGCTACGGGATCCAGGGGACCCACGCGATCGAGCAGGCCTGCGCGCGGGACTGCGACGTTCTCACCACGGTGTCGCCGATCACCGCGGAGGAGTGCACCTGCATCCTGGGCCGCACTGATCGACATCTCGCGCTACGACCTGGGAGCCGACTTCCAGACCGTGCACGGGCTGAACAAGCAGGCCATCCACGACTTCACCATGGCCCACTTCTTCCCGAGCCAGTCCTTCGACCTGGACCGCACGCTCTACTTCTTCACCAGCGGCCGCTTCGAGCCCCGCAACAAGGGCTTCGATCTGTGTCTGGAGGCGATGGCTCGGCTCAACGCGGAGCTGCGGACGGCGGACCTGGACGTGACGGTGATCTTCTTCGTGATCACCGACCGCGATACGCGCTCCATCGACCCCCTGGCCCTGCAGAGCCGGGGCGTCCTGGACGAGCTGCGGGACGTCTCGGAGAAGCTCACCGAGCAGGTGGCGGAGCGACTCTATCAGCGCGGGGCGGCCGGTGGGCGCGTGCACCTGGACGACCTGGTCGAAGATTACTGGCAGCTGCGCTTCCGTCGCACGCAGCACGCACTGCGCACGGGGCTGCCGCCGGCGCTGGTGACCCACATTCTCACGGAGGGCGAAGACCCCATCCTGGCCCAGCTCCAGGACCTGAAGATCACCAACGCGGCCGACGACCCGGTGAAGGTCGTCTACCACCCGCGTTTCATCAGCCCGGTCAACCCGCTCTGGGGCATCGAGTACGACCAGTTCGTGCGCGGTTGCCACATGGGCATCTTCCCGTCGGTCTACGAGCCATGGGGGTATACGCCGCTGGAGTGCCTCGCCATGGGCGTCCCCACCGTCACCAGCGACCTGGCCGGCTTCGGCCGCTACGTCTCCGACGCCTATCCCGACCACGACGAGTGGGGGCTCGGTGTGCTGCCGCGCCGGAACCGTGACTTCCACGAGGCGGCGGCCGACCTCACCCAGCGCATGCTGACCTTCTGCCGCCTGGCGCGCCGCGGCCGGATCGCGCTGCGCAACCGGGTCGAGTCCCACTCCCGCGAGTTCGACTGGGCGCGGCTGGGCGTGGCCTATCACGAGGCGCACGACCGCGCGCTGGCCGCCCGGGGCTGACGCCCGCGGGCGAGATCAGCTCTCGTCGGAGACGCGCCGGCGAAGCTCGTTCTTCTGCACCTTGCCGGTGCTGTTCATGGGAAGGGCGTCCACCACGGCCACGCGCCGGGGCACTTTGTAGTTGGCCATGTTCTCGCGGCACCAGCCGATCACGGACTCGGGCGTGACCGGCTGCTCCGGAGCGGGCACGACGAAGGCCATCCCCACTTCGCCCATGCGCTCGTCGGGAATCCCGATCACCGCCACCTGGGCGAAGCGCCCGGTTCCGAAGAGCGCGTTCTCGATCTCGGCGGGATAGCAGTTGAACCCGCCCATGATGTACATGTCCTTGATGCGGTCGGTGATGCGCAGGTAGCCGCGCTCGTCGAGCACGCCCACGTCGCCGGTGTGCAGCCAGCCGTCGGCATCGATGGTCCGTGCGGTCTCTTCGGGGTTTCCGAAGTAGCCGAGCATCACGTTGTAGCCGCGCGCCAGCACCTCGCCCGGCTCTCCGGCGCGGACGGGCTTGCCGTCGCTGTCCACGCAGCGCACCTCCACGTCGGGGATCGCGCGGCCGCAGGTGTTGGCGATGGTCTCCGGGTCGTCCTCCGGGCGGCACATCGTCACGACACCGCAGCTCTCGGTGAGTCCGTACGCGGTGATCACCGTGTCCAGGCCCAGCTCGCCGCGCATGCGCTCCACCAGCTCCACGGGAACCGCCGCTCCGCCGATGGCGGCCAGGCGCAGGCTCGACAGGTCGTGACGGCCGCGCTCGGGGTGGGCGAGGATCGACTGGTAGATGGCCGGCGAGCCCGGGAGCATGGAGACGCGGTCCCGGGCAATGCGTTCGAAGATCACGTCCAGGTCGAACACCGCCTGGGGCAGGATCGTGGCGCCGCGCAGCAGGCAGGCCAGGAAGCCCGCCTTGTAGCCGAAGGAGTGGGAGAAGGGCATGGCGATCAGGTAGCGGTCGCCCTCGCGCAGGCCGACCCGCTCGCTCCAGCTCTCGAAGGTGCGCACGTTCTGGCCGTGGGCGGTGGTCACGGCCTTGGGGTCGCCGGTGGTGCCGGACGTGAAGATCAGGTCCGAGACGTCGTCCGGGGCGACGCCGGCCAGGCGGGTCAGGGCCGCCTCGCGCGCGACCGCCGCGCCGGCCGCCAGGAAATCCTCCCAACGCTCGGCTCCGTCGCTGGCGCCGCGGAACGTGACGATGCGCTCCAGGTCGGGCGTGTCCTGGCCGGCCAGGGCCGAGACATAGTCGGTGCCCAGGAACTCGCCGCCCATGGTGAAGAGCAGGCGCGCGCCGGACAGGCGCAGGGCGTGGGCCGCCTCGCCACCCTTGAGCCGGGTATTCACCGCCGCCAGCACGCCGCCCACCGCCTGGAGCCCCAGTGCGGCGACGATCCACTCGTGGACGTTGGGGGCCCAGACCGCAACCCGGTCGCCGGGCTCGAGCCCCGCCGCCAGGAAGGCGCGGGCGCTCTCCACCACGGCGTCGGCCAGCTCGCGGAACGAGAGGCGGACGTCCCCGTCCTCCAGGGCGCCGGCGTCTCCGAAGCGTTCGCCGGCATCCAGGGCCACCTGGGGAATGCTGCGGGCGCCTTGCATACGAGCCGTATCGTATCGTAATCTCCCGGGGTGGACACGCGTTTCTCTCCCGAGGACGAGACCTTCCGCCGCGAGATCTGCGACTGGCTCGGCGACAACCTGAGCGGCGAGTTCGCCGCCTTGCGCGGTCGCGGCGGCCCCGGCGACGAGCACGCCTGCGTCGACGAGCGCAAGGCCTGGGAGGCGCGCCTCGGCGAGGCCGGCTGGATCGGGCTGGGCTGGCCGGTGGAGGTGGGCGGACGCGACCTGCCGCTGATGCAGCAGGTGATCTTCTACGAGGAGTACGCACGGGCGCGCGCGCCGGGCCGCATCGGCCACATCGGCGAGGGGCTGCTGGGCCCGACGATTCTCGCCTTCGGCAGCCCCGAGCAGAAGCAGCGCTTCCTGCCGCCCATCCTGCAGGGCCGCGAGTTCTGGTGCCAGGGCTACTCGGAGCCGAACGCGGGCTCGGACATGGCCAACGTACAGACCCGCGCCGTGCTCGACGGCGATACCTGGGTCATCAACGGTCAAA
>JAFDET010000282.1 GCA_019310195.1 Deltaproteobacteria bacterium | reverse complement strand
GAGCGCGGCCGCGAGATCTACGATCGCTCCAAGCTGCGGCTTCCGATCCTGGGCCGGGTGGCGCGCATGCTCGCCATCGCGCGCTTCACGCGCACCCTGGGAACGCTGCTGATCTGGGGAATCCCGATCACCCGCTCGCTGCAGATCGCGGGCCGCGTCACCAACAACGTCATCATCGGGAAGACCATCGACCGCGCCCGCGAGAGCATCACCGAGGGCGCCTCCCTGGCGGCGCCCCTGCGCGCCAGCGGGCACTTCCCGCCGCTGGTCACCCACATGGTCGAGATCGGCGAGCAGAGCGGCGAGCTGGAAGCCATGCTGGTCAAGGTCGCCGACACCTACGACGAGCAGGTGGAGACCACGATCGAGCGGGCGACGGCCCTGCTGGAGCCGGCCCTGATCCTGCTCATGGTGGGCATCGTGCTGGTGATCATTCTCGCCACGCTGATGCCCCTGCTCCAGATCACGAGCTCTCTGCGATGAAAGGATCCCCCATGCAGACCCCGGTCCGGCGCAGCGCCGGCTTCACCCTGATCGAGATCATGGCCGTCGTGCTCATCATCGGCCTGCTCGGCGGCATCGTCGGCGTGGTCATCTTCGGGCAGGTGGACAGCGCCCGGGTGACCACCGCCCGCACCCAGATGAAGCAGATCGAGAGCGCGTTCGAGTTCTACCGGCTCGACAATGGGCGCTACCCCACCACCGAGCAGGGCCTGCGTGCCCTGATCGAGAAGCCCGGGACGACGCCCGAGCCGCGGCGCTGGCGCCGGGAGGGCTATCTGCAGGGCGGCGTCGTGCCCGTGGACCCGTGGGGCGAGCCGTACCTGTACGAGCAGCCCGGCACAAACAACCCGCACACCTTCGACCTGTGGTCCCTCGGCGCCGACGCCAGCCCTGGCGGCGAGGATGTCGACGCCGACATCGGCAACTGGGCCGAGGACGAGGGAGTCTGATTCCCGTGGCTCCGCGTCGCGCCGGCTTCACGCTGCTCGAGATGCTCGCGGTGGTGATGATCATCGGGCTCATCTCGAGCCTGGTGCTTCCCGGCTTCGGCTTCGTCACCGCCCGGGCCCTGGAGGACCAGGCCCAGGAGCTGGCGGCCGGGCTCGAGTTCGCGCGCCAGCGCACCGTGATGACGGCCGTGCCCCACCGGGTGGTGCTCGACCTGGACGCCGAGGTCTGGTGGGTGGAGTGGCAGCCCGCACCCGAGGCGCCCGACGCGGCGGCCGTCGACGAGGCCGAGCGCGAGAGCGGCCGTATCGACCTCTCGCCGCCTCCCACCCAGGCCAGCGAGTTCGTTCCCCTGCCGAGCGGCGCGGGACGCCGCGCGCGCCTCCCCGACGGCGTCTTCCTGGCCTCGGTCTCCACGCCCGAAGGCGTGGTCGAGCGCGAGCGCGTGGCGGTGGCCTTCGAGCGCGACGGCAGCGCCGATCCGGCCGAGATCACCCTCCTGGAGGAAGGCGGCACGGGGCGGGTGCTTCAGGTTCGCCCCCTGGCGGACGCCGTGCGGATCCTCGATGCGAGTTAGGCAGGGCTTCACGCTGCTCGAGGTGCTGGCCGCCGTGCTCGTCGTGGGCATGGTCTTCCCGATCCTGGCGCGCATGAACATCCAGGGTCTGCGCGCCGAGGGAAACTCGGCCCGCAGACTGGAAGCCTCGCTGATGGCCGACCAGGCCGTGGCCGAGATCGAGGCCCAGCTCGCAAGCGGCAGCGCGCCCCCGGTGGGGCAGGACGAGCGTGAGCAGGAGGGATTCCGCATCCAGGTGGAGGTGACGCCCCTGGAGTTCACCCTGGCGGCCCTGCCCGAGGAGCTGGCGGCCACGCCCCGGTCCGGCGACGAAGCCCAGGGCAACAGCCTGCTGGCCACGCCCGACTCCGGCCGCGTCACACCACTGCGGCACGTGCACATCGCGGTGACCTGGCAGGATGGCGTCTTCGAGGAGAGCGTCGTCCGCGACACCTTCGTGTTCGACACGGCCTCGGTTTCCGGAACGCTGGAGGGACTTCAGGACACCCAGCGCGCGCCGCGTGGCCGCAACCAGGAGGACGAGGACGCCGGAGGGGAAGAGCCGTGACCCGCCGCCGCGCCGCCTTCACCCTGATCGAGATGATGGCCGTGATGCTGCTGCTCGGCATCCTGGTCAGCTCGGTCGTCAACTTCTACATCCAGCTCTCCCGGGAGAGCAATGCGGCGGCCGCGGCGACACGCGGCTCACGGCGCGCGGTGGCCGCGCTGGACCGGATCGCGCGCGAGCTCGAATCGGCCATCCTGGTGATCCGTCCCGAAGGCGAGGATCCCCTGTCCCACCCCTGGCTCTTCTGGGCCGAGCGCGAGGGCCGCGGCGACGGCGCGGACACGCTGCGCTTCACTACCCAAGGGCGTCGTCCGCGCGCCTCCGCGGCCTACGAGTCCGATCTGGCGGTCGTGGGCTACGCGCTGCGCGAGAGTCCCGACGGCCCCGGGAACGGAAGCGAGCTGATGCGCTGGACGTCGCCTCGACTCCCGGACGGCCTGGAGCGCAACGTGCCGCGGGACGAGCAGGACGGCGCGCAGGTGCTCGTCGAGGGCGTGACCGAGTTCGGGCTGCGCTTCCTCAGCGAGGGAGGCGAGTGGAAGGAGGAGTGGGACTCGTCCACCGTGGACTCCAACCTGCTCCCGCTGGCCGCCGAGATCCGGCTGGCGCTGGCGGAGGAGTCCGACTCCGACCTCGAGGCCCGGCCCGTGCCGCAGCGCCAGGTCGTGCTCGCCCTGCGGCCCCTGGATCTCCAGGCCCTCCTGACGGCCGACGGCGAAGACGCAGCGGCCGGCGACGACGAAGACGATGAAGACGCCGAGTCCGACGAGGAAGAGCAGGACGAGCAGGCCTGCGTCACCGTCAACCAGTGCCTGGCGAGCAACCCGGGACTGCTGGCCGGCACCGGCGTCACGCCGGAAATGGCCGCGGCGGTGGGCGACCAGTGCGCGTCCGACTTCGCGTCGCTGGGGGCACTGCCCGAGGATTGCCAATGAGCCGACGACGGCGCGAGTCGGGCGTGGTGCTCGTCATGGTCCTGGTGTTCATGCTGCTCCTGGTGAGCAGCGTCGCCACCTTCCTGCGCCGGGCGGTGCTGGACAAGACCATCGTGGAGAACCGGGACGCCGTCGCCCGCGCCGAGGCCCTGGCCCGGGGCGGCGTGCAGCTGGCCGTGGCTCTGCTCCTGGAGGATCGCCTGCGCGAGTCCCAGGGCGGCATCCGCGCCGAGACGCCCCGGGACGTGTGGGCCCGCGCCGAGAGCCTGGAGCTTCCGATTCCCGAGGACGCCGCGCTGCGACTGCGCATCGAAGATGCTGCGGCGCGCCTGAACCTGAACGCGCTGTTCAAGGACGGGGCGCCGCGAGACGAGGCCGCCGAGGCGCTGCTCATCGACCTGCTGGAGCGCGCCATCGACGAGGCGGAGCTGGACGCGCAGCACGAGTACGATACCCGCGAGCTGGCGCGCAACCTGATCGACTGGGTGGACGCAGACGACCTGTCCCTGCGCGGCGGGCGCGAGGACGACCCGTACGAACGCCGCGAGCCGCCCTACCGCGCCGCGAACCGCGCGCTGCTGACGGTGGACGAGCTGCGGCTGGTGGACGGCTTCGACGCGCCGCTGGTGGACGCGCTGCGCCCCTACGTGACCGTGCATCCCTACGCCGGGGGCGAGGGAATCAACCCGAACACGGCGCCGCCCTGGGTGCTGGGCATCCTCTATCACGGCGTGGCCGGCGACTACCGCCTGGCTACGCCCGAGCTGGCCGAGGACGTGATCCGCGCGCGGGAAGCGGGACAGCTGCTGTGCGACGAGAGCGCCGACGATCCCGCCTGCACGCCGCTCAGCCAGGCGGTGCCGGGCGAGGTCTTCCCCCCGCCCTCCTTCGTGTCCGACGTGTTCCTGGTCAGCGCGGAGGCGCGGGTCCGCGAGGTGCGACGCACCGTTCAGGTGACCATCGACCGCAGCGATCCGACCCAGATCCAGCTGCTCTCGTGGCGGGTGCAGTGATGGCGGTCCTGGTGCGCAGCACCCTCGGGCTGGATCTCGGGTCGCACAGCGTCAAGGCGTTCGAGCTGCGCCAGACCCTGCGCGGCGTCGAAGTCGGCGCGGTAAACGCCATGCCCAGCGAGGACCCGGACGATCCGCGCAGCTTCGGCGAGCGCCTCGCGAG
>JAFDET010000281.1 GCA_019310195.1 Deltaproteobacteria bacterium | reverse complement strand
GGCGAAGCCCGCTACGCCCAGATCCGTCACCGGCGCCTCGGCGCCGCCCGCGAGCATCGCGTCGGCATCGCCGCGCTGGATCATGCGCAGCGCCTCGCCGATGCCGTGCGTACCGGTGGCGCAGGCGCTCACGTGACACAGGTTCGGACCGCGCAGGCCGTAGCGCAGGGAGACCAGGGCGGAGGCGATGTTCCCGATCACCATGGGGATCAGGAAGGGAGACACGCGCCGGGGCCCGCGGCTCTGGAGGATGCGGTCGTTCTCGGACAGCGTCCCCAGCCCCCCGATTCCCGTGCCGATGGTGACGCCGACGCGATCGCGGTCGACGTCGTTCAGCGGCAGCGCAGCGTCCTCCAGCGCTTCGCGCGCAGCCGCCAGCCCATAGGCCGCGAAGCGGTCCAGACGACGCGCGTCCTTGGCGGGCAGATCCCCGAGGTCGGGCTCGCCGGGCACCTCGCCGGCCACCTGCGAGGGGTGCTCGCCGGCGTCGAAGCGCGTGATCGGGCCGATCCCCGAGCGCCCCTCCACGGCTCCGGCCCAGGTGGCCTCGACACCGCAGCCGAGCGGGGACACGCACCCCATCCCGGTCACGACGACGCGCGGCACCCGGGCGGCCACCTACTGCTCCGTCTTCCCGCGCAGGTAGGAGACCGCGTCCCCGATGGTCTGGATGCGCTCGGCATCCTCGTCGGGGATCTCCACGCCGAATGCCTCCTCCATCGCCATCACCAGCTCGACGATGTCCAGCGAGTCGGCGCCCAGATCGTCGATGAACGACGCCTCCGGCACGACTTCGTCCTTGGTGCAACCGAGCTGCTCGACGATGATCTCGCCAACACGTTCTTCGAGAGCCATTCCCGCTCCTTCGGCAAGGGGACACGCACGGCGTCCCGACTTCTCAGGGACCCCCGGTCGCGGCGAATTCCTCCGCTCCGGGAAGATCGTCCAATCCGGCCAGGTTCGCCCGCGAAAGCCCCCGGGCCACCCGGCCCACCAGCCCGGTCAGAACCCGGCCGGGCCCCACCTCGAGGACCCGCTCCACGCCCAGCGCGGCCAGCTGCTCCACCAGCTCCACGAAGCGCACCGGCGCCGTGACCTGGCGGCGCAGCAGCTCCGGAATGCGCTTCGGGTCGCTGTTGGGCCGCGCCTCGACGTTGGTCACCACCGGGGGGACCGGGGCGCGAAAGTCCGCCGCCTCCAGCTCCGGGCCCAGCTTCGCGGCCGCCGGCTCCATCAGCGCGCAGTGGAAGGGAGCCGACACCGGCAGCTGGACCGCTCGCCGGGCGCCGGCCTCGCGGGCCGCGGCGCACGCCGCCTCGACCGCGGCGGCCGCTCCGGCGACCACAGTCTGCTGAGGTGCGTTGTAATTGGCCGGGGTCACGAGGGCGCCGGACTCGGCACGCGCCCGCTCACAAACCGCCTCGACGTCCCTGACCGCCAGGCCCAGCAGGGCGGCCATGGCGCCATGGCCCTCGGGCACGGCCTCCTGCATGTAGCGGCCGCGGTGGTGAACCAGGCGCACGGCGTCCTCGAAATCCACGGCCCCGGCCGCCACCAGCGCGGTGTACTCGCCCAGGCTGTGCCCGGCCACGAACGCCGGCCGCACGGGTGTACGCGCCTCCAGGGCCCGGAGCAACGCCACACTGACGGTGAGGATGGCCGGCTGCTGGATCTCGGTGGGGACCAGCGCCTGCTCCGGCCCCTCGAAGCAGAGCCGGGAGAGCGGCAGGCCCAGGGCCGCATCGGCGGCCTCGAAGACCGCCCGCGCCGCGGGAGCCGCCTCGAAGACGTCGCGCCCCATCCCCACGGACTGGGACCCCTGCCCCGGGAAGAGCAGCGCGAGCATCGGCGGCCCCTCAGTCCTCGTCGGTCTCGATGACGGTCCGGTCGCGGTAGGAGCCGCAATGGGTGCAGACGCGGTGGGGCACCTTGGGCTCGCTGCACTGGGGGCACTTCGAGCTCGCCGGCGCACGGAGCGCGTCGTGGGCGCGCCGCTTGTTCTTGCGGGCACGCGAGGTCTTGCGCTTGGGAACAGCCATGGCTCAGTCTCCTCGCTCCGTCACGACGCCCCGGAGCACGGCAAAGGGCGAGTCCGAACGCACCTGCTCGCAGTCGCAGCTCTGGGTGTTGCGGTCCGTCCCACACTGGGGACACAGCCCACGACAGTCCGCCCGGCAGAGCGGCTGCACGGGAAACGCCAACACCATCACCTCCTGCAAGAAACCGGTGAGATCGATCTCGGTCCCGCGAAACCAGCCCGCATCGAGCTCGTCGCCGAGCCAGAGCCCATAGCGGGCAAGCGCGTCGGCGCCCTCGGCTTCCGAAGGCACGCGCTCCGCCGCCGGCTCGAGAACGATGCGGAAGGGCTCGCGGAGCGCGTGACGATAGCGGACGAGGCAGCGGCTGCACGTGCACTCGAACTCCGCCCGGGCCTCGCCCTCGATGTAGAGCTCCTCGGCCAGCTTCTGGGCGGACAGCGTGAAGTGCACCTCGCCTTGGAGCTGAGGCTCCGCGGCGTCGCGATCGCCCCCAACCGCCTCCCACCAGCTGGCGTCCGCATCGAAGGCGAGCGCGGTGGGCGTGGTGGAGAGCCGCTCCACGAGTAGCTTCATCAGCGAAAACCCCTTTGGATCCGGATCCTTGATGCCCGGATAGCAGAGCCCCCGGAGCCCCGCCATCAAGCCCGGAGCCGTGCGGTATGCTCGCCCGCCATGACGGCCCCGCGCACCCGCTTCGCCCCCAGCCCCACGGGGTTCCTGCACATCGGCGGCGCCCGGACGGCGCTCTTCAACTGGGCCTACGCCCGCCGCCATGGCGGCGCTTTCGTGCTGCGGATCGAGGACACGGACCGCGAGCGCTCCACCCAGGAGGCCGAGCAGGCCGTGATCGAGGGCCTGGAGTGGCTGGGGCTCGACTGGGACGAGGGTCCCCACCGCCAGAGCGAGCGCGCGGAGCGCCACGCCGAGGTGGTGGAGAAGCTGCTGGCCGAGGGTCGAGCCTACCGCTGCGTCTGCAGCCGCGACGAGTTGGAGGAGCGCAAGCAGGCCACCATCGCGGCGGGCGGCAAGTGGACCTACGACGGCCGCTGCCGCGACGCTGCCCTCGGCCCCGACGCGGGCCCCCACACGGTGCGCTTGCGGCTTCCACCGGAGGGCCGCCTGGGCTGGGACGACGGCGTCTTCGGGCCCAGCGGCCAGGACGCCGGGGAGATCGGTGATGCCATCATCCGCCGCAGCGACGGCCAGCCCCTCTTCCACCTGGCCGTGACGGTGGACGACCTGGACATGGGCATCGATCACGTCATCCGCGGCGCGGACCACGTCAACAACACGCCGCTCCAGATCGCGATCTACCGGGCGCTGGACGCGGAGCCGCCCCGCTTCGCCCACGTACCGCTGATCGTCGGCGCCGGGGGCAAGAAGCTCTCCAAACGACTCGACTCTGTGTCGCTCCAGCACTATCGCGATCAGGGCTACCTGCCGGACGCCATGCGCAACTGGCTGGTGCGGATCGGCTGGTCCCACGGCGACCGCGAGATCTTCTCGCGCGACGACATCACCTCGCTCTTCGATCTGGACGCGGTCAACCGTTCCAGCGCCCAGGCCGACCCGGACAAGCTGGCCTGGCTGAACCAGCACTACCTGAAGGAGATGCCGCGCGAGGAACTGGTCGCCGCACTGCTGCCCTTCCTGGAGCAACGCGTGCGTCACCCGGTGACGGCGACGCCCGAGCTGGGCGGCCTGGCCGACCTGCTGCGCGAGCGCTCCAAGTCCCTGGAGGAGATGGCCGAGCGCGCCACCTTCCTGGTGATAGAGAACATGGCCTACGACGAGAAGGCGGCCACCAAGCACCTGAAGCCGGCGGCCGAGCCGATCCTGGAAGACCTGCACGACCGGCTGGTGGCGCTGGAGCCCTGGAACGCCGCCGGCATCGCGCCGATCTTCGAGGCGGTGCGCGAGGCCCAAGGCGGCATCGGCATGGGCAAGCTGGCCCAACCAGTGCGGGTGGCCGTGACCGGTAGCTCGGCGTCACCGGGGATCTATGAGACGTTGGAGGTCCTCGGGAAGAAGAAGAGCGTGTCGCGGATCGCGGGATCGCGGAGGCGATTCACTTCATCCGGCACGGGTGATCTCTGGGGACTGGGCCTCTCTGGGGGGCTGGGCGGCTGGGGGGCTCCCTCCGGCGATGTCCTCGCTCTTCACCTCCGGAGATCGCACGTACGCGGGTGGGCGCGGGGCCGGATTCGTAATCCGGCGGAGGTCGCTCCACGCACGAGGCCGCTGCGGATTACGCCTGCGGGAGCCCCCCAGCCGCCCAGCCCCCGCGACGACGGAGTGCATGTTCGAAGACTCCATTCGCATTGCGCGCGAACCGCGCGGGGTGGTGGCGGATTGGCGAGAGCCGCGTCCGTGCTTCCGCGCGGCTAGAAGCGCGCGCGAAGAGACAGGCCCTAAGCCCCGCCGGAGCGGGCGCGGCCACCGAGCCTATGGCCCGCAAGCCCGAGCCGGCGGAGAACGCGAAACCTCCGGAGTTCGACGAGGGCGCGCAGCGAGCCGTAGGCGAGCGGAGAGCGGGCCCCCGCAAGGATGGGCGCGCAGCGAGCCGAAGGCGAACGTAGGGCCTTGTCCGCCCGAGGATTGCCGCAGTCCC
>JAFDET010000280.1 GCA_019310195.1 Deltaproteobacteria bacterium | reverse complement strand
CCGAGCAGGAGGAGCGCGAGCGCGCCCTGCTGGAGGAGCACGGCATCGACCTCGTCGTACTGGCGCGCTACATGCAGATCCTCAGCGGCGAGTTCGTCGATGCCTGGCCGGCGCAGATCATCAACATCCATCACTCGTTCCTGCCGGCATTCATCGGCGGCAAGCCCTACCACCAGGCGTACGCACGCGGCGTGAAGCTGATCGGCGCCACGGCCCACTACGCCACCAGCGACCTGGACGAGGGCCCCATCATCGAGCAGGACGTGATCCGCTGTACCCACCGCGACTCGGTCTCCGATCTGGTGCGCAAGGGGCGCGACCTGGAAAAGACGGTCCTGGCTCGCGCCGTGCGCTGGCACCTGGACGACCGCGTCCTCGTCTACGGCAACAAGACCGTCATCTTCGACTGACCCGTGAAGCGACGTCCCCTCCTCTTCTTCCTGATCGTGGCCATCGGCCTCTTCGCCATCGCCACCACCTGGCTCGGCAACCGCATGAAGGACCTGGCCGAGGCCACGCGGGCGCTGGCGCCGCGCGAGTTTCAAGGCCTGACGGTGGTCTTCGTGGGCACCGGAGGAAGCCATCCGAACCCCATGCGCCGGGGCCCGGCGATCGCCGTGGGCTCGGACACCCATGTGGCCCTGGTGGACGCGGGCCGCGGCGTGGCCGAAGGCCTGCGGGCCTCGGGCATCCCGACGGGCCAGCCGGGTGCGGTCTACCTATCGAGCCTGCTGCCGGAGAACACCGTGGGCCTGGACGACCTGCTCTACGCCGGCTGGCTCGACCCACGGACCCAGCCGCTGCGGGTGGTGGGACCCACCGGAACCCGGGCGCTGGTGGAGGGGATCCTGGCGGCCCAGCGGGCGGGTGCCGAGGGCCAGGCCGAGGCATGGGGCCTGGCGCCGGAGGGCATCCGCGTCGAGGTGACGGAGGTCGCCGCTCCCCTCGATTTGGAGCAGGGCGTGCTCCGCGTACGCGCGACGCCCCTTCGCGACGGCCCCACGCCGGCATGCGTCTACCGCTTCGAACGAGGAAACGCTTCGGTGGTGGCGGTGGGAGCCGCGTGGGACGAGGAGACGCTGGTGGAGGCCGCGCGCGGGGCCCGGCTGCTGATCCAGGAGGCCCACTTCGCCGAGTCCATCGAGCTGGCCATCGAGGCCGGTGCCAGCGAGCCGGAGCGCCTGCGCCGGGAAGCCGGCTGGCGTACGCCGCTGGCCGATGCCGGCCGGCGCGCGCGCCGCGCCGGCGTGCGCTCGCTGGCCCTGGTGCGCCTGCGCCCGCCCCCGCTCTTCAACTTCCAGGCGAGCCAGCCGGCCGCCGAGGCCTACTCGGGACGGGTGGTCGTGCCGCAGGACGGCGACGAGCTCGAGTTCAAGCCCTGATTCCGTCGTCGGGCCACGCGGGCTCCGGTTCGGGATCGGGCGCGGGCGAGCGGCGCTCGGGCGTGATCCAGCTTCCCGGCGGCTCGGGACGGTCCTCGGGACCGCGCTCGCCGGTGAAGCGGCGGCGCTGCTCGCGGAAGTAACGCTCCTCGGGAACCAGGGCGATCGCCTCGTCGATGGTTTCGACGGCGTCGCCGGCGCTCCCCGCTGCGAACTGCGCCTCGGCCAGGGTGTCGAGGACGTTGGGGTCGTTGCGCCCGGTACCCTCCACGGCTCGCTCCGCCAGGCGCACGGCCGTACTGCGATCGTCGGCGCTGGCCTCGGGGTCCGTGGCGATGAGCCAGGCCAGGTTGTTCAGCGCCAGGGGCGGGATGTCGGCGCGCTCCGCCAGGAGCCGGGCGCGGCCCGCCAGGGGGCTTCCGTCCCGCAAGGCCACGTTGCCGGCAGCCGCCATCCCAGCCCCCAGGGCGAAGAGCAGCAGCGCGTCGACCGCCAATACCGGAAAGCCCCCGCGACGCCCGGCCAGGGCCCCCGAAGCCACGCAGGCACACGCCAGGAAGCCCGCCACCAGGCCGCCCAGGTGGGCTGCCCCGGCGATGGCCGGCAGTACCCAGCCGAGCAGCCCGTCGGCCAGGAGCGCGAGAAGAAGGACGGCACGCGGCACGCGCCACTGGGCCGGAAGACGCGCCGGCTCTCGCAGCTCCAGCCAGAGCAACGCGCCGACCAGAGCGAAGACGATCCCCGAGGCGCCCACGGCCATCTCGTAGCCCGCCAGCAAACCGGCCCCCATGCCGGCCAGGGCCCCCGCCCCCAGAACGATGCCGGTGCGCGCCGCGCCCAGGACCCGCTCGACCAGCGAGCCCAGGGCCAGCAGCCCCAGCCCGTTCAGCAGCAGGTGGGCCGGGCCGCCGTGGAGCAGGTTGGCGGTGACCACGCGCCACCAGTCACCGGCGCGAACCAGGGTGTCGCTGAACAGCCCGGCGAAGAAGATCCGCTCGCCCCCCACCCAGAGCTGGATCGCGAAGACCGCCAGGCACAACGCGGCCAGGGCGGGCGCTGCGCGCACCGGGCGCGGGCGCGCGGCGCGCTTCTCCACCGCCCACATGCGGTCGAGCTGCTCGCGTCCGCCGGGGCGGCGGGCAATGCGGTCCACCAGCTCGCGAGCCAGCTCGTCGGGAGCGTTCGGATCCACGAAAGCAGAGCGCGAGAACGCATAGACCGACTGGCGTGCGGCCAGACGCAGGCCCCGCGAGGTGACCGTGTGGTGGGTCACGTCCTCGTAGCGGGTGAAGGTCTCCCCCAGCAGGCGCGGCGCGCGCGGGTGGCGCAAACCGCTTTCGTGCAGCACCACGGCACCGCGGCCGCCGCGCAGCGCGAACACGCGGGGGAAGCCGTCGGTGGTCTGGCCGGATTCGAAACTCACACCCCGAGGCTAGCCTGCTTTCCCCGGACGAGTGGGGTCCGGCTCCTAACTGCGTCGGGGGACGAGCAGCGTCGGGAAGACGCGCGAGTAGCCCAGGTAGACCAGGACGAAGGCGCCCAGGAAACCCGCCGCGATGGCGAGCTGCACGACACCGAGCCAGGCGAAGCCGTTCTCGGGGACCAGCGAAGGCCATACCAGCACGTTCCGCTCCAGCCAGAAGCCCACCAGCACGATCGCGGATACGCCGCCCAGGATCGCCGGCGTCTTCTTGGGCTTCTGCCCCAGGAGCACCCAGAACGGGATGATCCAGTTGCAGGCCCACACCAGCAGGGTGAGCTTGGCGTAGGGCTCGTTGAGCCGGTAGCTGGCGAAGCTCCAGGTATCCTGGAAGAACTGAGAGCCCAGACGCGCCTGGAGGTACCCGGTCTCTTCCGGAAGGTTCCCGTACCAGATCACCAGGTACTGGGCCCAGAAGAGGTACATCCAGAAGATCGAGAAGGCGAAGATCAGCTTGCCCAGATCGTGCATGCGATCCTTGGTGATCTCGCCCTCCAGCCCGGGCGCGTTTCGATGCAGCACGGCGATCAGCGCCGTGGCACAGATCGCCGACAAGAAGCCGCCCCAGGCGTAGTAGCCACCGAACAGGTTCGAGAACCAGTGCGGGTCGATCGACATCACCTGATCGAAGCCGAACAGGGTGTAGCCGGCGGCGTAGAGCAGGCAGACGATGGGGGCCAGCTTGCGCAGCTGCTTCTCCGAGGCCGCCGCCTCTTCGGCGTCGCCGCGCCAGTTGGCGCTCCAGCGCGCGAACATGCCCTTGGCCGCCGGGGCGCCGTCCGCCGATCCGCCCAGCCCCGGACGCACGGACACGCGCAGGTAGCGGACCGTCACCGCGGCCAGGATCGCCAGGATGCCGATCTGGACCACGTAGAAGCGGGTCGGGTTCAGCCAGCCCGCCTTGGCCTCCAGCGGGTGCTCGACCCAGGGGAAGATGTACTCGCGTCCCAGGATGCCCACGATGGCCAGGACCAGCGTGATCGGCACCCAGGCGGCCAGGCCTTCGGCGATACGCCGAACCGGGCCGGGCCAGCGCGCGCCCACCACCACGAGGATCGCCGAGAACAGCAGGCCGCCCTGGGCCAGCGCCGCGTAGTAGATGAAGTTGACGTGGAAGGCCCGCCAGGCGGTCTCGGGATCCGAGCTCAGGCCGTAGAGGAACCCGGCCGCGCCCACCAGCACGAGCGCGGCGCAGATGGCGGCCAGGGGCTGGGGGAGACCGCGATGCTGCGGCTGCTCCGCGGGAGCGGCGGCGCTCACGGTCGGCCTCCCTTCTTGTCGAGGTAACGCACGTAGTTCACGATGTCCCAGCGGTCGCTGGCCGGGATGCGGCCGTAGGTCGGCATGCGCCGG
>JAFDET010000279.1 GCA_019310195.1 Deltaproteobacteria bacterium | reverse complement strand
CCTTGGCGGATGCGGCCGATCACCTCGTTGCGCCGCGCGTCGGGCTGCACGAAGCCTGGCCGCTGCTCCAGAAGCTCCAGCAGGAAGTCCCCGTAGGCGGAGAGCCGGAAGAAGTAGTTGCTCTCGGTGCGCCGGACGAGGGGCCTTCCGGAGATCGGCGACTTGTAGTCGTACTCCTCGGCACGGCTGTCGGGGACGTACTCCTCCTCGCCCGCGTCGTACCAGCCCTCGTAGTCGCCCAGGTAGAGATCGCCGGCATCCAGAAGCTGCTGCATCCACCTGGTGACGGGCGCCTTGTGGCGCTCCTGGGTGGTGCGGATGAAGTCGTCGTAGGTCAAAGAGTATTGATCGAAGGTCTCGCGGAAACGGCCGGCGTTGATGTCTGCCCACTCGATGGCCGTGATGCCGCGCTCGGTTGCGGCGTCGGACACCTTGCTGGCGTGCTCGTCGGTGCCGGTGAGGAAGAAGACCTCGTCGCCTAACAATCGATGGGCGCGGGCGGCTACGTCGACCAGGGTGGTCGAGAAGACGTGCCCGATGTGGGGCTCGTCGTTGACGTAGTAGATCGGGGTCGTGATGTAGAAGCGGCCTTCGGCCACGGCGTCAGCTCCGCTCGACGAAGCGCGCGTCCTCGACCTGGAAGCTGCCGTCTTCCAGGACCGGCGCCTCGCTCAGCGTGTGGTCGAGCACGCGCGCGGCGGCCAGCACGTCGGCGAGCACCGGCTTCACGGCCTTCAGGGTAGTGGCGTTCGCGACCAGCACCAGGCTCTCGGCCTCGCGGCCGGAGGCGACCTCGGCGTCGGCCTTGGCCTTGTTGATGGCCGTCCATGCGGCCACGGCCAGACCCAAGCTCTCCGGGTTCGCCGGCGTGGCGATGCCCTCGAAGTCGGCGGTGCCGGGCCAAGGGGCGCGGTGGATGCTGGCCTGGTCCTTCTCGTCGGCGAAGGCCCAGGACCAGACTTCCTCGGTGATGTAGGGCAGGGCGGGGGCGAACAGGCGCAGCAGCACGTCCAGCCCCAGGCGCAGCGTGGCCACGGCCGAGCCGCGCGCGGCCTCGTCGGCGCCGGCCTCGCCCCGGGCGCGGGCCTTGGACAGCTCCAGGTAGGTATCGGTGAAGCGCGTCCAGAAGAAGCTCTCGGTGTCCTGCAGCGCCTGGGCGAAGTTGAACTCCGCAAACGACTTGGCCGTGCGCTCGGCCAGGGTGCGCAGCTCTTGCACGAAGGCCAGGTCCAGCTCGTGGGTGACCGGGTGCACCTCCGCCTCTTGCGAGAGCACGAACTTGCCGGCGTTGAAGAGCTTGGTGACAAGCCGTTTTCCGATCTTCAGCACCTTCTCGTCGAAGGCCGTGTCCACGCCCAGGCGCGCGCTGCCGGCCCAGTAGCGGCAGGCGTCGGCGCCGAAGCGCTCGATCCAGGGCATGGGCGTCTCTACGTTGCCCAAGCTCTTCGACATCTTCTTGCGGTCCGGGTCGAGGATCCAGCCGGAGATGGCGGCGTGCTTCCAGGGGATGCGGTCCTCGTGGAGCATGGCCTTGGCGATGGTGTAGAAGGCCCAGGTGCGGATGATCTCCGGGCCCTGGGGCCGCATGTCCGCGGGGAAGAGCTGCGCGTGGCGTTCCGCGTTCACGCCCCAGTGGGACGAGATCTGCGGCGTCAGCGAGCTGGTGAACCAGGTGTCGAAGACGTCGGCCTCGCCCACGAAGCCGCCGGGCTGGGCGCGCCGGCTCTCGTCGTAGCCCGGCGGTACCTCGAGCATCGGGTCCATCGGAAGCTGCTCGGGCGCGGCGGGAATCGGGTTCTCGAAATCGGGGTCGCCGGCCTCGTCGAGCGGATACCACACCGGGATGGGCACGCCGAAGTAGCGCTGGCGCGACACGCACCAGTCGAGCTGAAGGCCCTCGGTCCAGTCGCGGTAGCGCACGCCCATGTGCGGGGGGTGCCACTGCACCTCGGCGCCCTTGGCCAGCAGCGCCTCCTTCTTCTCCAGCAGCTTCACGAACCACTGTCGGGTGGGGACGTACTCCAGCGGGCGCTCGCCGCGCTCGTAGAAGCGCACCGAGTGCTCGATGGGCTCGGGCTCGCCCTTGAGCGGCGCGCCGTTCCCGGTGGCGCTGCCCTCGGGCTCCGCCAGCAGCTCGACGATGCGCCGCTGCGCCTGGCGCACGTTCTTGCCTTCGAGCTCGGCGTAGTACTGGTTCGCCGCCTTGGGATCCAGGCTCTCCACGTCGTCGCCGCCGAACACCAGCGGCTGCAGCCGGCCGTTGCGCCCGATGAGCTGGCGCAGGGCCAGGTCGTGCTCGCGCCACCAGAAGACGTCGGTGGCGTCGCCGAAGGTGCAGACCATCAGGATGCCGCTGCCCTTCTCCGGGTCGGCCAGCTCGCTCGAGAAGATGGGCACCGGTGCGCGGAAGAGCGGCGTCACCGCGCGCTTGCCGAAGAGGTCGCGGTAGCGCTCGTCCTCGGGGTGGGCGGTGACGCCCACGCAGGCCGCCAGAAGCTCCGGCCGCGTGGTGGCGATCACGAAGCCCTGGTCCATTCCCTCCACGCCGAACTCGATGTTGTGGAAGGCGCCGCGTTGGACGCGATCTTCCACCTCGGCCTGGGCCACGGCGGTCTGGAAGTCCGGGTCCCACATGGTGGGCGCGTAGCGGGTCTCGACCAGGTTCTTGCCGAACAGGTCGAGGAACGAGTGCTGCGACACGCGCCGGCAGTGGTCGTCGATGGTGGCGTACTCGAGCTGCCAATCTACGGAGAGGCCGGCGCGCTGCCACAGCGCCTTGAAGGTCTTCTCGTCCTCGGCGGTCAGGCCGTGGCACAGCTCGATGAAGTTCTCGCGCGACACCAGCTGCGGGCGGCCCTTGCGGGTCTTGGCGGTGGCGGGCTCGACCTTCAGGTCCTTCACGTACGGCTCGCCTGGGTCGCAGCGCACGTGGTAGTAGTTCTGTACGCGGCGCTCGGTGGGGAGTCCGTTGTCGTCCCAGCCCATGGGGTAGAAGATGTTCTGCCCCAGCATGCGCTGGTGGCGCGTCTGGATGTCCGTGTGCACGTAGCTGAAGATGTGGCCCACGTGCAGCGAGCCCGAGGCCGTGGGCGGCGGCGTGTCCACCACGAAGGTCTCGTCCCGGTCGCGGCTCGGATCCCAGCGGTACGCGCCGTCCGTCTCCCACGCCTCGCCCCACTTCGCCTCGCCCTCGGCGGAGTCGAAGTGTTTGGGAAGACGGGTCGGGTCGATAGCGCGGACGCGCGCTCCAGGGCCGCTCATGGGGCGCCTATCATAGGACACGGTCTTGGCGGCGCACCGCGCCGCGCGCACCTGGAGCGCGGAAGGCCAGGAGCCGGGCTACTCGTCCTTCGTCCGGACGCCCTTCACCACGGTGCGGGTGGGGATGTAGTCCTCGCCCTCGGCGCCGCGGTTCTCGATGGTGAGCTCCAGGCTCCCGTCCGGCTTCACCTCGCCCGTGGCGTTGGAGACCACCCGCACGCCGAAGGCCGGCGGCACCATGATGAAGTGGGCATCCAGGCCCGGGACCCGCGAGGCCACGATCTGGGTGCGGAGCGTGCCGTCCAGGGTGTTGCCCGTAATGGTGCCCTCGCCGTCGCCCACCACCTCGGCCGGCACCTCGCCGTCGGGCCCGGGGTAGTTGGTCTCCAGGTCGAAGGTGGCGGTGTAGCTGGCGCCGTCCTGGACCAGGATCACGTTGCCCCAGATCTCGCGGCTGTGGTCCGTGCCCACCACGACGGTGGTGCCCTTGACCTTGTACATGCCCGAAACCTGGGCGGGCTCCGCCGAGGGCGCCGGGGCGGCCACGTCGGCCTCCTGGCTGCATGCGGCCAAAGCCAGGCCCACCAGCAAGGCGGGGAGGGTCGGAAGGAAGTAGGGGGTACGAAGCGCCATTTGCTCCTCCGATCCCCATCAGTCTACGGCTCGGGGGCCGGGGTTGAAAGCCTCTGCTGCCGGCGCCGCCAGCGGTACCCTGTGGGCTTTGGAGGACACCCCCATGGCCTACGCCCACCGCCCCATCCACGACGCTGACGCCCACGTGATGGAGACCCCGGAATGGCTCGAGCCGTGGGCCGATCCTGGCATTCGCGACCGCCTGCCGGCCCTCTTCCTGGCCAGTGTCAAGCCGGGCGAGGAGCGCATGATCGACACCTTTCGGCGGCGCCACGCGGACCCCGCCTACCGGGCCGAGGACGCGGAGAAGATCCTGCTGCGCAAGAACTG
>JAFDET010000278.1 GCA_019310195.1 Deltaproteobacteria bacterium | reverse complement strand
CGCCGCCTGACTGCACAGAGGGACGTTCCTGCATAACTGCACCCAGTACCACTCCTCGAGGAGTGGTACTGGGTGCAGTTATGCAGGAACGTCCCCAACTGCACGTTCTCGTTTTTAGAGGGCGTACTCGGTGTAGTAGCGGGCGATCTTGCCGATGGCGGTCACGTAGGCGGCCGTGCGCAGGTCCGAGATCTGCTCGTTGCGGGCCTGCATGTCGCGGATCTGGTCATAGGCGGTGCGCATGGTGTCCTCCAGGCCCGAGCGGACCAGGTTGACCTCGTCCACGTCGGCGCGCAGGGCCGCAGCCATGCGCTCGGGTACGGGGCTGCCCGTCGCCATCTCGATCAGCGACAGGACCGAGTCGTTGCGGGTCTGGGCCAGGCGCCGCTCCAAGCGGCCGAAGCGCATCTTGGACAGGTTCTTGGTCCACTCGAAGTAGGAGACGATCACGCCGCCGGCGTTGAGGTAGAGATCCGGAATCACCACCCGGCCCGCTTCCGTCAGGATGCGGTCGGCGTCGAACGTGACGGGCCCGTTGGCGGCCTCGGCGATGACCCGGGCGCGAATCCGACCCGCGTTCCCCTCGTGGATCACGTTCTCCAGCGCCGCGGGAATCAGCACGTCGCAGTCGAGCTCCAGCGCAGCGTCACCATCCTCCTGGAAGGTGCCCTCCGGGCACCCCTTCAGGCCACCGTGCTCGGCGATGTACTCCTGCACGCGCCCCACGGCGAGCCCGCTCTCGTTCAGCAGCGCGCCGTCGCGCTTGATGATGCCCACGATGCGCGCCCCATCCTCCTGCTCGAGGAAGCGGGCCGCGTGGAAGCCCACGTTGCCGAAGCCCTGGACCACGACTCGCTTGCCCTCGAGCCCGCCCTGCAGGCCCGCCGCGCGCACGTCCTCGGGGTGGGAGAAGAAGGCCTGGAGCCCATACTGCACGCCGCGTCCGGTGGCTTCGACCCGGCCCTGGATGCCGCCCAGCTCCGGCGGCTTCCCGGTGACGCAGGCGTAGGCGTCGATGTCCTCGGGATGCAGCGTGCGGTAGGTGGTGGCGATCCAGCCCATCTCGCGCGGGCCCGTGCCCACGTCGGGGGCCGGAACCGAGAGACTCGGGCTGATGTAACCCTTCCTGTCCAGCTCGCTGGTGAAGCGCCGGGTGATGTCCTCGAGCTCCTCGCGCGAGTAGTCGCGCGGGTCGATGCGCAGCCCTCCCTTGGAGCCTCCGAAGGGGACGTCCACGATGGCGCACTTGAAGGTCATCAGCGCCGCCAGCGCCTCGACCTCATCCTGGGACACGCAGCTCGCGTAGCGGATGCCACCCTTGCCGGGCAGTCGGTGCTCGCTGTGGGTGGCGCGCCAACCCTCGAAGACCTGGAAGTCGCCGCGGATCTTTACCGGGAACCGCACTTGGAAGACCGAGTGACAGTGCTGGATGGTCTGCGCCAGGCCCTCGGGCAGGCCCATGATCTCGGTCGCCCGGCTCACCATCCGGCCGACGCTCTCGAGGAACTCGGTACCGTCACTCATTACGCATCACCCTCTTGAACGTCGAGCGGAAGAGCGCCGCCGCCACGAGGGTACCCGAGTCGCCGAGGCGATCGCCCAGGGCGCGGAGAGCGTCGCCGGCCGAAGGCCCGAGGCCCCACTTGCTGGGCTTCGCCTCGCGACCGTCGGGCAAAGCGGCCAGCAGCGGCTCGACCCATTCCGGGCGCTTCTCGCCGGCCAGGTCCACCACGCGGGCGCTCCACGTCGGCCCGTCCTTGAAGAGCCCCAGCAGCCCGCGCCCTTCCCCGAAGGACGCCTCCACATCCACGAACACGGCTCGGCCCCGGTTGCCGTCTTCCAGCTCGAGCAGCAGGCCTTCCACCAGCGGGTGACCGCCGGCGAAGAACTCCACCTCGTCGCGAGCCACGGCCTCGGCGCGATCGAAGCTGCCCAGGTAGCGAGCGCTCTCGGGCACGCCGGGCAGGCCCTCGATGGTCATGGCCGGCCCCAGCTCCATGTAGTGCATGGCGGTCCCGCCCTTGTCGACCACGGTGATGCCCAGCGCCTGCGCGCCGCGCACGCAGACCCGCCGGGTCAGGGGCTCCAGCGTGGTGGGCACCCGCGCCAGCAGATCGGCGTCCTGGGAGGGATCGTAAGCGTCGGGGTAGAACACGCGCGCCAGATCGCGCCCGGCATCCGCCCGGGACTTCTCCACGCGCTCCGCCAGCGCGTCCACGTCGAGGGGCTCACCGCGCTCGGCGGCGGCGCGCAGCGCGGGCTCCACCGTCGCCAGCGCGGCATCCAGCCCGGCGGCCGGACGCTCGAACAGGCCCAGGCGCTCGAACACGGCGGCCCGATCCGGAACCGCGTCCGCGTGGCGGAAGTAGACGATCTCCACGTCGCCCTGGCGTCCGATCCGGTCCAGGCGTCCGATGCGCTGCTCGAGCACCACCGGATCGAAGGGCAGGTCCCAGAGCACCAGCCGGTCACAGAACTGGAAGTTGCGCCCTTCGCTGCCGGCGTCGGAGCAGAGCAGCACCGGCAGCCCGGTCTCGCGGAAGGCCGCGATCTCTAGATCGCGGGCCGCGGTAGCCATGCCCTCGTGGAAGACCGCCATGCGGGTCTGCGTGGCCGACTCCAGATAGGTGCGCAGGCGGCTCAGCTCCTCGAGGTCGTGCACGAAGACCAGCGCCTTCTCGCCCGCCGCCGTCCAGGCGCGCACCCGCTCCACCAGCCAACGTACGCGCGGATCGCGGCGCAGCTCGGCGTCGGGAGGACCCACGTCCACCGGCATGGGAACGCGGCTCGGGAGCCCGCCCACATCGGCGCGCCGCACCGCGCTGGTGCAGGGGATCTGCGCATCACCGCGCTCCACGGCGCTGCTGAAGTCGTCGAACGAGGAGAAGGCGTCCGGGTGCAGGACCGACAGCAGCCGGTAGAAGCCCTCGCGATCCGCCTGGAGCGGGGTCGCCGTGAGCAGGATGGCGTGACGCGCCGCCGAGACCAACGGAGCCAGCGCCTCTTGCTGCTCGCGGGTGGCCAGGCGGTGGGCCTCGTCGAGGACGACCAGGTCCAGGCCTGCCTCGGCCGCCTGCGCACGCAGCGCCTCGTTCTCGGCCAGGAACTCCAGCTCCACGACAGCCTGGGCATGCACGTCGAAGGGATTGGCGTCCGGCCCGACGGTGGAGGCCACCGCCTCGACCCGCTCGGCATCCAGCAGGACGAAGGTCTGGTGGAACTTGCGCCACAGCTCGCCGAGCCACTGGATCGCCAACGTCGAGGGCGCCACCACCAGCACGCGCTCGGCCCGGCCGGTGCGCACCAAGGCCGTCAGCATGAGGCACGCCTCGATGGTCTTGCCCAGGCCGACCTCGTCGGCCAGGAGCCAACGCACCGGGTCGCGCTCGACGGCACGCAGCGCCGTGTGCAGCTGGTGCGGAAACAGCTCGATGCGGCCGCCCAGGAAGCTGCCCAGCCCGCCGGCCTCGCGCAGGGTGGCCAGGCGCAGGCCATCGAGCCGGTTCACGAAGTCGTCCAGGGGGTCCAGGCGCAGGGAGGCCAGGCGTTCCACCGGCGTGTCCGGGTGCGCCAGGGGCCAGATCTCGGCCTCCTGCACGGTACGGCCATCGGCGAGCCGGTAGGCGTGGTCCAGCGCCTCGGCCACCTCGACCACCTCGTCGGTCTCCAGGATGCACGCGCGAGCGCCGGGCTGGAGCACCAGGCGCTGGAGGCCACCGCCGTCGGCCGCCAGGGTCAGGTCGGCCTCGGCCTCCGGGAACCAGACCGTGAGAAAGCGCCCCTCGACCCGCCGCACGATGCCGGTGCCGAGCTCGCGGTTGAAAGGGTGCACGAGCTTGTCGCCGGGGTGCCACACTCGGCACGCGGGAGTAGCGCATGGGACCTGCGGCGTCGATCTCACCCGCGGGGCAGTGAGCCGGATCGCATCACCCGAGAGCCCTGGGCGGTACTCTATAGAGACGAGATGACACCCCCCCGCTGCCTCCGCACCGCGCTGCTGCTCTGCCTGCTGGCTGCCGGCCTGGGACCCTCCCAGGCCCGCGCTGCGCTGCTGGCCGAGGCGCTGGTGGCCTCGGGCCTGGACTCGCCCATGTTCGCCCTGGCGCCCTGGGGCGACCCGCGGCTCTTCATCCTGGAGCGTCCCGGCCGAATCCTGATCCTGAAGCATAGGAGCGTGCGGGCGAGGCCCTTCTTGGACATCGCCTCCGGCGTCGGGACCTCCGGCGAAGGCGGCTTGCTGGGGCTGGCCTTCCCTCCCGACTTCGAG
>JAFDET010000277.1 GCA_019310195.1 Deltaproteobacteria bacterium | reverse complement strand
AGGTCGCCGCCGGAGCAGAAGAAGCGCCCCTGGGAGCCGATCACCAGCGCCCGCACGGAGCGGTCCTCGTCGCAGCGCAGCGCCACGTCGGAGAGCTCTCGAGCCATGTCCAGGTTGAGTGCGTTCGCCGCGTCGGGCCGGTTCAGGATGATCCGAGCAACGCCGGCGTCGATTTCGAAGAGCAGGGTTCCGTAGGCCATCGGCGGATCATACCGAAGCGGACGCGGGCGTCAGGCGTCGCGCACCGGCAGTGCGATCACCTTGGTCTCCAGATACTCCTCGAAGCCCGCCGTTCCGTTTTCGCGCCCCAGGCCGCTCTGCTTGTAGCCGCCGAAGGGTGTGTCCGGGTGGAACCACTGAGCGCCGTTCAAACCGATGGTGCCGGTGCGGATGCGGCGTGCCACGGCCAAGGCGATGCTGCCCGAGAGGCCGTAGATGGACTCGTTGGCGATGCGCACCGCGTCGTCGTCGTCCTCGTAGGGGATCACGCAGAGCACCGGGCCGAAGATCTCCTCCTGGGCGAGGGTCGCGGCCGGATCCACATCGGCGAAGAGCGTGGGCTCGACGAAGAAGCCCTTCTCCAGATGCGCGGGAATGCCGCCTCCGGTCACGAGCCGCGCACCCTCTTTCACACCCTTCTCGATGTAGGCGAGCACGCGCTGCTGCTGCTTGCGGCTGATCTGGGGCCCCTGGAGGAAGGCCGGATTGGTGGGATCCCCGTAGCCCCAGGACTCGAAGGCGCCCTTCACGATCTCGAGGCCCTCGTCGTAGCGCGAGCGCGGAAGCAGGAGACGCGTGGTGATGGCGCAGCCCTGTCCACCGTGCACGCACGTCATGGCCGCGCCGGGCAGTACGGCGGCGAAGTCTGCGTCGTCCAGGATGATGTTGGCCGACTTGCCGCCCAGCTCCAGGAAACGGCCGTGGAGCCGGTGAAGGTGACCGCGTCGATCCGGGCGTCGGTGGACAGCATCTCGCCCAGCAGGTGGTCGGAGGAGGCCACGATGTTGAGAACGCCCGGCGGGAGATCGGTCCGCTCGGCGGCGAGGCGGCCGATGTGGGTGGCGCTCCAAGGCGTGTCGGGCGCCGGCTTCAGCACCACGCTGCAGCCGGAGGCCAGGGCCGGCCCGATCTTGGCGATGTTGAGGTAGAGGGGCACGTTCCACGGCGTGATGGCGCCCACCACCCCCACGGCCTCGCGCTGGAGGATCCGGCGCTGAGGCCGGCCCATGAACGGCACGGGCTCCATCTCCTGCTCGTAGGAGAAGCCGCGCGCCTTCTCGACCCAGTAGGCCATCATCCCGATCGGGTCGTCCACGTGCATCCACGGGGTCAGGGTCACCGGCGCGCCCGCCTCGTGCACCACGATCGAGCGGAGCTGCTCCTTCTCCTCGAGCATGGCGTCGTAGAGCTGCTGCAGGCAACGCGCCCGGGTCTCGGCATCGCGCGACCAGTCGGTCTCGTCGAAGGCGCGGCGCGCGGCTGCGATGGCCGCCTCCATGTCGTCCTGGGTGCCGTCCGCACAGGTCCCCAGGACCTCCTCGGTGGCCGGGTTCAGGTTGTCGAAGGTTCCGCCGCGGCTGGCCTCGACCCGCTCGCCGTCGATCAGGTTACGGGTCTCCGGAGCCAGCGTCTCGAGCTCGCCCATGGATCTCTCCTCGCGTCCGCCTAGAGCGGGCCCTTGCGCGTGCCGACGGGAACGACCTGCACCACGTCCAGGTGCGTTCCGCGTGGAGTCATGGCCACGGTGACGATGGCGTCGGCCACGCGTTCCGCCTCCATCCAGCGGAGCTCGCGCATACCACCCCAGTACCTCCACGACTCGAGGACGCGCCGCGTGCGCTCCGCGCCGTAGTCGGCCCCGAACTCGCTGCCGGTCGGACCCGGACGGACCACGCTGGCCCGAACCCCCGAGCCCTCCATCTCCATCTGCAGCACGCGCACGAACGTCTCGAGCCCCGCCTTGGTGGCCGAGTAGCAGGCCTGGAAGGTGCGCGGCGCCACCGCGTTGAGGGACGAGACGAAGATCAGGTCGCCGGCGCCGCGCTCCGCCATGCCGGGCGCGGCGCGGCGCGCCACCAGCATGGGGCCGAGCAGGTTCGTGTCCAGCTCGGTGCGCAGCTCGGCCTGGGTATACTCGCCTAGGAGACGCGCGAATCCGATACCGGCGTTGCTGACCACCACATTCGCCGGCCCCAGCGCCGCCTCGGCGGCGTCGAAGAAGGCATCGACCGAGCCGGCGTCCCGCACGTCGAGGACCGCGCAGAAAGCGCGGCCGCCGGCGCGCTCCACGTCCTTGACCACCTCCTCCAGGCGCTCCGTGCGGCGTGCGCCCAGGCCCACGGCGAAGCCACACGCGCCGAGCGCCCGCGCCGTAGCGGCCCCGATCCCCGACGAGGCTCCGGTGACGAAGGCGGTTCGGACCGCGGTGTCGCTCACTCCGTGGAGGCCTCCGGGAACTCGATGGGCAGGGCCGCGAAGCCCCGCACGTTCACGGAGTGTACGCGCTCGATGCCGCTGGAATCGACCTCATAGTCGGGAATCCGTGCGTGGATTTCTTCCAGGGCGACCCTCCCCTCCAACCGCGCCAGGGAGGCCCCCAGACAGAAGTGGTTGCCCCGGCCGAAGGACAGCGACTGGCTCGTGTCCCGGAGCAGATCGTAGCGGTCCGGGTCCGGAAAAATGCGCTCGTCCCGGTTGGCCGAGCCGACCAGCAGCACCGCCTTGTCGCCGGCGCGCAGCGTGCGCCCGTGCAGCTCCACGTCTTCCGTCACCAGGCGGGCCAGGGCCTGAGTCGAGTTGTCGAAGCGCAGGGTCTCCTCGACCCAGAGCGGGACCATCCCCGGGTCGGCGCGCAACCGGTCTCGCTCGCCGGGGTGGCGCCACAGCCAGTACATGGCATTGGCCAGGAGCTTGGTGGTGGTCTCGTTTCCGGCAATGGCCATCAGGAAGAGGAAGCCGATGATGTCGAGCTCGGCCAGGCGCTCGCCGTCGAGCTCGGCCACCAGCAGGGACGAGGTGAGGTCGTCGCCGGGACGCGCCCTGCGGTCGGCGATCATGTCCTGGAGGTAACGGACCAGCTTGATGGCCGACTCAGCCGCCGCGGGGGGCACGCCCGTCACGCCCTCTTCGCGGTGGACGACCCGGTCGGCCCAGGTGCGGAGCTCGCCGCGATCCTCCCGAGGCACGCCGATCAGCTCGCTGATCACGTCCATCGGCAGCTTCCCGGCGAAGTCCGCCACGAAGTCGCAGCGGCCGGCGCCGGCAAACGCTTCGATGTGCTCGCGCGTGATCTCGCGGATGCGCGGCTCCATGTCCTGCACGCGCCGCGGCGTGAAGCCGCGCGACACCAGGGCGCGCATGCGGGTCTGGCGCGGCGGATCCATGGCCAGGAAGGACATGTTGGTGTGGGCGCGGTCGTGGAAGGCGTCGGGATCGAGCGAGACACCGTGGCGACTGCTGAAGCGCGCGGAGTCGCGGAAGGCGTCCATCACGTCCTGGTACCGCGACAGGGCCCAGAACCCCAGCCGCTCGTTGCGATGGACCGGATCCTCGTCCCGCAAGCGCCGGTAGACCGGGTAAGGGTCCTCGTGGGTCTCGTAGGCGTAGGGGTCGTACTCGAGGGTCGGAAGCGCTTCGACCATGATCCGCCGACGCTATCCCACTTACATATTGCTGCAATGGAAGTTCAGCTACCCTGCCCACCTGCACAAAGGGACACTCCTGCACAGAGGGACGTTCCTGCGTAACTGCACCGGGTACCAGTCCTTCCAGGAGTGACCCTTTGCGCAGTTTTGCAGGAACGTCCCTCTGTGCAGGAGTGTCCCTTTGTGCAGGGATTGGAGGATGGAATGACGGTTCGGGCCGGCTTCATCGGACTCGGGAGCATTGGCAAGCCCATGGCGGGCCGACTGGTCGCCGCCGGGCTGGAGACCGTCGTCTACGACGTGGCCCGCGCCCCCGTCGACGTGCTGGTGGCGCAGGGCGCCCGCGCTGCGGAGTCGCCCCGCGAGCTGGCCGCGTCCAGCGACGTGGTGGGAGTCTGCGTACGCGACGACGACGACGTGCTGGCGGTCTGCCTGGGTGAGGACGGCATCCTGGCGGGCGCCCGGCCCGACTCGGTGATCGCGATCCACAGCACCGTCCTGCCCCGCACCGTGGAAAAGGTCGCCGAGGCGGCGCGCACCCGGGACGTGGGTGTAGTGGATGCCTGCATCACCGGAGGGCCCAGCGGCGCCCAGCAGGGGACGCTCACCTACATGGTGGGGGGCGAGGCCGCTGCCCTGGAGCGCTGCCGGCCGGTCTTCGAGACCGCCGCCAAGAAGATCGTCCACGCGGGACCGCTGGGAAGCGGCGCCAAGGTCAAGCTCTGCAACAACCTGATGACCTACCTGGCGTGGATCTCGGCCTACGAGGCCACGTCCCTGGCCCGCGCCATCGGCCTTCCCCAGGAGGTGTTGGAGGAGGTGACCCGCTCCAACGGGAACATGACCGATCCCATGCTCCAGTTCCTCGGAATCCACAAGATGCCCGACGAAGCGCGCCGCGGTGAGCCGATGCAAGAGATCCTGGACGGCTACCGGAAGGTGGCGGAGAAGGACCTGACCTGGACGCTGGCCCTGGCGCGGGAGGTGGACTTGGAGCTTCCGGGCACCGAACTGGCCTCGGGTCTGATGGGCCGGATCTACGGCATCGAGGACGAGGGGTCGGGCTAGTGGCGGGCGGCGCCCGCGGCGCAGCCAGGCGGAACGGACGGCGGAAACCCGCGCCAAGGTCATCGCGGCGGTGATCGACTGCGTCGGCGACCTGGGTTACGCGGGCGCAACCGCCGTGGAGATCACCGGGCGCGCGGGCGTGACCTGGGGCGCCGTGCAGCACCAGTTCGGCGGCAAGGGCGGTCTCTTCCTGGCGGTGGTGGAGGATTCGTTCGGCCGCTTCGCCTCGCGGCTCTCGGAACTCGCGATCGAAGACCAGAGCCTGGAGAAGCGCGTCTCGCTCTTCGTCGACGGGGCTTGGCAGCACTTCTCGAGCGCGACCTACCGGGCCTCCTTCGAGATCCTGCTGAACCATCTGGGCCACGAGGATCGGCCGCCCCGCGGCACCTGGCAGGAGCAGCTCCTCCGCTCTTGGGACCGGATCTGGATGGACTTCCTGGGGGACGCCCCGATCCCGCGCCGCCGGCATCACGTCCTTCAG